>CABUHP010000057.1 GCA_902491415.1 uncultured Collinsella sp. | reverse complement strand
GATGTATATTCTTTCGGGCGTGATTGGCGTGGCGGTGCTCACCATCGCATTCCGCCTGATCTCGCTGACGGTTAAGGAAAGCGGTGCTCATGGCAATAGCCGAGCTGCCTAGCTGGCTTGCGGCCGAGGAGCGATATGAGCCCGTGGGGGCTCGGCATCGTGTGATGCAAAAGAATGTCCTGCACCTGGCGAGCCTGCTTGAGCGGGTCCGCCTGGGCGGTGGCGCACACAAGGGCGGGTCGATAATCGACCGCGCCCTTTCTTGCGTTTCGGCTCCGGTGCGCCTGGTGGGGATGTTCGTCTGCGTCCTGTGCGTGTGTCTGACGCAGAGTCCGCTGTACCTGATGCTGATGGCGGCGATCGCGCTGGTGTTGATCGCCGCGCGCCCCGTGCGCGGTCTGCGGGCGACCTTTATGCCGGCGCTCGCCGCCGCGGGATTTGCCGTGGTCTTGGCGCTGCCGGCCCTGCTGCTGGGCGCTTCCGCCACGATCGCCATGCTCAAGATCGCGCTCAAGACGTTCGTTAACGTGTCGCTGGTGCTGGGTGTTTCGTGGACGCTCACCTGGAGTCGTATGTCGGCGGCGCTCAAGATGCTGCATCTACCCGACGAAGTTATCTTTACGTTTGACATGGCGCTCAAGCACATTGAGGTGCTCGGCCGCACGGCGCACGACCTCACCGAATCGGTCATGCTTCGCAGTGTGGGCCGCGCGCCTGCGGGTTTTTCGCGCACCGATTCGGTGGCGGGTATCATGGGCATGACATTTATCAAGGCGATGGAATGCAGCCGCGCGATGGACGAGGCCATGCTCTGCCGTGGGTTTGCCGGCGCGTATCCGGCGCCTGCCCGGAGCAGTCTGAGTTGGCGCGATGCGGTCTATGCGGGGATCGTGCTGTTGCTGTCGGCGCTGTGTGCGGCGCTGTAGCACGGTCGCTGCGGCCGATGCGGATAGGGAAAGGCAACGTTTTGGCAATCGAGATAAATAGCCCTGCGGGTGTTAGGGACGCGCGCGGTGCCGGTGCAGCACCGCTCATTGAGCTGCGCGATGTGGTGTTTTCCTATGCAGGGCATATGGTGGTCGATGGCGTGTCACTGCAGGTTAATCGCGGCGAGCTCGTTGCCCTGCTCGGTCCCAACGGCTGCGGCAAGACGACGATCATGCGGCTTATCAACGGACTTGAGGTGCCCAGCACGGGTACGTATCTGTTCGATGGCGAAATGGTCGATGCGGCTTACCTCGCCGATCCCGTGCGGTCGCAGCGCTTCCATCAACGCGTGGGCTTTGTGTTCCAAAACGCTGACGCCCAGCTGTTCTGTGCGACCGTGGGCGAGGAAGTCGCCTTTGGCCCGGCTCAGATGGGCCTGCCGTCAGACGAGCTCGAGCGCCGCGTCCGCGATGCCATGGAACTGTTCCAGGTTGCCGATCTGGTCGATGCCTCGCCTTATCAGCTTTCGGGCGGGCAAAAGAAGCGTGTTGCGCTGGCTGCCGTCGTTTCTATGAATCCGGACATCTTGGTGCTCGACGAGCCCACCAACGGGCTCGACGAGGACTCGTGCGACATTGTTGTTGGCTTCCTTTTGGCTTATGTTGCGGCAGGCAAGACGGTGCTCATGAGCACTCATCATCAGGATTTGGTGCGACGCCTGGGTGTCCGTGCAATCTATATTGATCGATATCACCATGTGGTCGAGGCGCCTTCGCCGTCGTATGGAACCGAAAGCGGTGCTACGGAATAGTTGCTGCGTAGAGCGTGCGTAGCCGCCCGCGCGGCTTTGCCGTGATGGTATAGTTATCCAGGTTTTTTATGGGGGTGGCTATGCCAAGCTGGAACATTCATATCGCTCAGACGGAGCGTTTACTGGAGCACACCGGTGCGCTTGCCAATAGCGTGCGCGACCGCAATGCCTTTTTGTTTGGCTGCGTGGTTCCGGATATCTTCGTGGGCTATATGGTCCCTGGCATTGCCGATCCCATCCCGTACCGCATTACGCACTTTGCCAAGCCTGAACCCATCCCTAAGCCTCGTGAGCATGAGTTCTGGGATACCTATGTGGCACCGTTGCTTAAAAGTTCACCCACTGGTGCGCCAGCCGCGGCGACCTCGATTATCGAGGAGCGCGAGCGACTGAATCGCGTGCACTATCCCCAGCGCTACAGGGATGCTGAGCCGGTTGTCGGTCCCAGCGCTCGTGAGTTCTCGCTTGCGTCCGAGGACGTGGCGCAGTCGTTGCTTGATTTGACACTGGGTGTCTGGTCGCATCTGGTGGCCGATACCGTATGGAATACACGCGTGAATCAGTACCTGGAGGCGCACGGCGGCAAGCCGTGCGAGGAATTCCGCATTAAAAAGCAAGGCGACTTTGACTGGTTTGGCAAGACGCTCGGCATTGTTTCGATTCCACGCGCGACCGATCGCCTGTATACCGCTGCGGCACGTTTTGGGCAGTATCCCATCCATAAGGAGTATGTGCTCAAGACCATCGGCGTTATGCACGAGATCGTGCGCGAAAACCCCGGCGAGCCCGATCATCCGCCGTATCGCCTGCTAACCGAGGAGTTTTTCGATGCAACGTTTACCGAGGTCATCGAGCTGACCGAGGCAGGATTTGCGGCTCGCGTTGCCGCTTCTGACATTCCCGCAGTCCCCCTGATCGCTAGCTGCTAGCCGGCCGGCTTAACGGTGAACAGTTCAACCCAATCGACCAACAGCTCCCGTCGCAGGGCATTTTCAGCGGTACGTTCCTGATCGGTCTTTGGGATGTAGGGGAGCCCCGCCTTTTTATGAATGAGCTCGGCGATGTTGTTAAAGCTCTTCTTGTCCTTGATCTGGTCGTAGGTAATTTGTATGACATCGTAGCCCATGCTGGTGAGCGCGGTGGTGCGTTCGGCATCGGAGAGGCTTGCGGCTTCGCCATCGTGGGCGGAGCGGCCTTGGCATTCCAAAATGACGCCCATGCTGTCGGTGGCGCTCTCGATGAGGATATCGGCGTAGCAGCAGGTTTTGTCATACAGCGAGCGCGCGGCGTCGCTGAGTGGGATGCGCACGTTGTTGGTGATGCCGATACCCAGGCCGCCCTCGTCACGGGGGAGTGAGACGAGTATGGATGTTTGGACTTCGAAAGGCGAGGCGGTCTGCCCCGTCATGTGCTCGGCCGCCCAGCGGAGCTGCTTAACGCCGCGCAGGCCTGCGGCCTGCTTAGCGAACGCGGCGATATCCGCCGCGCTGAGGAGCGGTTGGCGCTTCCACAGGTTGGTGTCATTGCCCTTGGTGTCGTTAACTCGCTCCCAGCCGCAGTTGGGTGGAATGAGCTTAAGCGAAATAGATTCATCGAGTTGTTGCTGCGTTCGCTCGCAGGGCTTAAACACTGCAAAGGAGCCGCACATCTCGTAGCAAGCCATGAGTAACTGGTTGCGTGAGACCTTCGCAGCAAGGTTGAGCAGCGTAAACTCGGGCGACGTGACATCAAATCCATGCTCAGTCTGCCTAAACGACCCAGGAGGTGGCTCTTGGGTCAGGAGATGCGATTTAAACAGGCTTCGCGACCCGGATTGTGCCCGGGTGAATACAAGCCTGTGAAGCGGTGCGTGAAGCAGGTCTTTTACAACCGCATGACTTCTGAGGCCGCAACATCTGCGATCCATATTGCCAAGGCTAATGGCAGGGTAAAGACCCAGTATTTGCGGCGGGATGCGGTGATAGTTAAAAGCAGTTTGGCCGCATAGCGTCAGATCCACGATGCCCTCCTGGCTGAAAAGCGTGCCTATGGATTAAGGAGTGCCAGCGTCAATTCGGAAGTATGCGGCAAAATCTGAACCCTGTGAGCAGACCTGGCTTTTGAGGCTAGTTTATCAGGCATTTTGTTGCGAAAAAACGGGGTGTGCTCGGAGGTCTCAGAATTTGCCGCATACTTCCGAAAACGTGGCTGATCTTGACCTTGCTAAAACGATATAGCAGCTCTGCACGGGGTGTGGGTTTGCCGCCGGGCGAACACTTTTGGAGCCAGGAGTCCTAGTTCTGGGCCTTGAAGGGCGGATTTCGCGCTTTTGGTAAAGAAATGGGCGCGTGTTTTGCCGTGCCCCGGCTTTAGCGCACAGAAAAAGGGCCCGGAAGGCGAAGCCTTCCGGGCCCTTTGCAATGCAAGTCTGCTTGCAAGTGCGATTTAGCGCACCTGAGCGACGTAAGCGACGTTGGTCGAGGAGACCTTGTCCTCGAGCTGGACGCTCATGCGGGGATCGCCGGCGGTAGCGACGGTCAGGTCGCCAGTCTCGACGTAGCCGAGCTCCTTAGCGGTCTCGATCGCCTTGACGATCGTGCCGTTGACGGTGCCCTGGGTGATCTCGGCCTGGTGCGGGATAACGCCCCAGTACATAATCATCTGCTGGACGGCCCACTCGTGGCGGGAGAACGCGCAGATCGGCATGTTGGGACGGAAGTGCGAGATCAGGCGAGCGGTACGACCGGTGGTCGTCGGCACGGTGATGCACTTGGCGCCAACGGTGGTAGCCATGTTCACAGCGGACATACCCACAACGTTGTTGACGACGCGGGTGCCGTGAGCGTCAGCCGGAACCTCGAGCGGAGCGTGAGCCGGGAGGTACTTCTCAGTCTCGAGAGCAATGCTGGCCTGCATCTTAACGGCCTCGACCGGGTACTTACCGGCAGCGGACTCGCCAGAGAGCATAACGGCGTCGGTGCCGTCGTAAATGGCGTTAGCAACGTCGGCAACCTCGGCGCGCGTCGGGCGCGGGTTCTGCTGCATGGAGTCGAGCATCTGCGTAGCGGTGATGACGGGCTTGTAGGCCGCGTTGCACTTGGCGATGATCTCCTTCTGGATGTGGGGAACGAGCTCGGGCTTGATCTCGATGCCCAGGTCGCCACGGGCGACCATGATGCCGTCGGAAGCCTCGAGGATCTCGTCGAAGTTCTCGACGCCCAGGGCGCACTCGATCTTCGGGAAGATCGTCACGTGCTCGCCACCGTTCTCGCGGCAAAGCTTGCGAATGCCGCGGACGGACTCGCCGTCACGGATGAAGGAAGCGGCGATGTAGTCGATGTTCTCGGTCAGGCCAAAGAGGATGTCCTGACGATCGCGCTCGGTGATAGCGGGCAGCGAGATGTTGACGTTGGGCATGTTGACGCCCTTGCGCTCGCCAATCAGGCCGTCGTTCTTAACGACGCAGGTCATGTCCTGGCCGCTGACGGACTCGACCTCGAGGGCAACCAGGCCGTCGTCGATCAGGATAAGGGAGCCCTTCTCGACCTCGGAGGGCAGAGCCAGGTAGTCGAGGGAGATGTGCTCAGAGGTGCCGTGGAAATCCTCGGACGTGGGCTGAGCGGTGACGACGATCTTGTCGCCGGTCTTGACGGCAACCTTCTTGCCATCGACCAGAAGTCCGGTGCGGACCTCGGGGCCCTTGGTGTCGAGCAGGATGCCGACGGGCAGACCGAGCTCCTTGGAAATACGACGGACGCGCTCGATGCGACCGTGGTGCTCGTCGTAGGATCCGTGCGAGAAGTTAAAACGGGCGACGTTCATGCCCGCCTTGATCATCTCGCGGATGGTCTCGTCGCTATCGCAGGCGGGACCCATGGTGCATACAATCTTGGTGCGCTTGTACATTCAGACCTCCATCTGACATCGTCTTGCGCTGATAGATAAACCATAAGAAATAAAACTGAGATGATTATAACGAAATGGCGACCGAATACCCCAAAAAATCGACCGTATGCCGAATTAGAAGTTCATTTTTTGCGAAAAAACGGTATATGAAAAATCTTTACCAACCGTTCTGACCGCTGCTATCTGGGCGATATTTCAGTTTGATGATGCACCGAAGAAAAAACGTTTTATCAATGTTGAGCATCACACGGTCTGCATCGTTGCACTCGAGCCGTGTTTCCAATTGGAATGTTTTGGCTAGACGCGCCGCTTTGGGGTACCATAGCTCCACTATCAACTGCCGCTCAGCACGGCAGCCTTGATGAGCCCTTGCCCTTCTCCTGGGAATTATGATCGGGCATCAATCTGCTGAGTGGCCCGAATCCCGGGAGGGGACTCTATATGCAAAAGGAATACCTGTCCGCCGCGGCGGAGGTACTCAGCGACCAAGGTGTCGATGAGAACCTCGGCCTGAGCAACGACGAGGCGTCGTCGCGCCTCGCCAAGACAGGCCCTAACAAGCTCGAGGAAGCCGAGAAGACACCGTTGTGGAAGCGCTTCTTTGAGCAGATGGCCGACCCCATGGTCATCATGCTGATCGTTGCCGCCGTCATCAGTGCACTTACGGGTATGGTCAAGGGCGAGCCCGATTTTGCCGACGTAGCCATCATCATGTTCGTCGTTATCGTCAACTCGGTGCTGGGCGTGGTCCAGGAGGCTAAAAGCGAGGAAGCTCTCGAGGCATTGCAGGAGATGAGCGCCGCGCAGTCCAAGGTGCTGCGCGACGGCAAGCTCGTGCACCTGCCGAGCGCCGAGCTCGTGCCCGGCGATGTGATCATGCTCGAGGCGGGCGACTCCGTCCCGGCCGACTGCCGCGTGCTCGAGAGCGCCACGATGAAGATCGAGGAGGCCGCCCTTACCGGCGAGTCCGTGCCCGTCGAGAAGCATGCCAACGTGATCGAGCTCGCCGCCGGCACCGACGACGTGCCGCTCGGCGACCGCAAGAACATGTGCTACATGGGTTCCACCGTGGTGTACGGTCGCGGTCGCGCTGTCGTGGTCGGTACCGGTATGAACACCGAGATGGGCAAGATTGCCGGCGCCCTGGCCGAGGCCAAGGAAGAGCTCACGCCGCTGCAGGTGAAGCTTGCCGAGCTCAGCCGCATCCTCACCATCATGGTTATCGTCATCTGCGTCGTTATCTTTGGTGTCGATATCATCCGCCACGGCGTGGGCAACGTTCTTACCGACCCGACCGCGCTGCTCGACACCTTTATGGTCGCTGTCTCGCTTGCCGTCGCCGCCATCCCCGAGGGCCTGGTTGCCGTCGTGACCATCGTGCTTTCGCTCGGCGTGACCAAGATGGCCAAGCGCCAGGCGATTATCCGCAAGCTCTCTGCCGTCGAGACCCTTGGCTGCACGCAGACCATCTGCTCCGACAAGACCGGTACCCTTACCCAAAACAAGATGACCGTCGTCAAGCACGAGCTCGCTGCGCCTAAGGAGAAGTTCCTGGCCGGCATGGCTCTGTGCTCCGATGCCCAGTGGGACGAGGAGCTGGGCGAGGCCGTGGGCGAGCCGACTGAGTGCGCGCTCGTCAACGACGCCGGCAAGGCGGGCCTCACTGGCCTGACTGCCGAGCACCCGCGCGTGGGCGAGGCCCCGTTCGACTCGGGCCGCAAGATGATGTCCGTGGTCGTCGAGACCCTGGACGGCGAGTATGAGCAGTACACCAAGGGCGCGCCCGACGTGGTGATCGGCCTGTGCACCCATATCTACGACGGCGACAAGGTCGTTCCGCTGACCGAGGAGCGTCGCGCCGAGCTCGTGGCCGCCAACAAGGCCATGGCCGACGAGGCCCTGCGCGTGCTGGCGCTGGCAAGCCGCACCTACACCGAGGTCCCGAGCGACTGCAGCCCCGCTGCGCTCGAGCATGACCTGGTCTTCTGCGGCCTGTCCGGCATGATTGACCCGGTCCGCCCCGAGGTCGCCGACGCCATCCGCGAGGCGCACGACGCCGGTATCCGCACCGTCATGATTACGGGCGACCACATCGACACCGCCGTGGCCATCGCCAAGCAGCTGGGCATCGTCACCGATCGCAGCCATGCCATCACCGGTGCCGACCTCGATCGCATGAGCGACGAGGAGCTCGACGCGCACATCGAGGACTACGGCGTGTACGCCCGCGTTCAGCCCGAGCATAAGACCCGCATCGTCGAGGCTTGGAAGTCGCGCGACCAGATCGTGGCCATGACGGGCGACGGCGTCAACGACGCCCCGTCCATCAAGCGTGCCGACATCGGCGTGGGCATGGGCATCACCGGTACCGACGTCACCAAGAACGTTGCCGACATGGTGCTCGCCGACGACAACTTCGCCACCATCATCGGTGCCTGCGAAGAGGGCCGTCGCATCTACGACAACATCCGCAAGGTCATCCAGTTCCTGCTTTCGGCCAACCTTGCCGAGGTGTTCTCGGTGTTTATCGCCACGCTCATCGGCTTTACCATCTTCCAGCCGGTGCAGCTGCTGTGGGTGAACCTGGTCACCGACTGTTTCCCCGCGCTCGCGCTGGGCATGGAGGACGCCGAGGGCGACATCATGAAGCGCAAGCCGCGCAACGCCAAGGACGGCGTCTTTGCCGGACATATGGGTCTGGACTGCGTGGTCCAGGGCCTGATCATCACCGTGCTGGTGCTGGCGAGCTTCTTTGTGGGCGTGTACTTTGACATGGGCTACATCCACATCGCCGATATGATCGCCGGCAATGCCGACGAGGAAGGCGTGATGATGGCGTTCATCACACTCAACATGGTCGAGATTTTCCACTGCTTCAATATGCGCAGCCGTCGTGCGTCGCTGTTCA
>CABUHP010000056.1 GCA_902491415.1 uncultured Collinsella sp. | reverse complement strand
ATTCGGTGCTGGAAGGCGCCGCTGAGGATGTTGCGGCTGCTGAGGTCTCGCGCGAGGAAGCGCTTGAGCGCGGTCTTGCGTGTGAGGAGGCCGCCCGCGGCTACAACGTCGACCTCGGCGATTTTCTTGTCGCCGCCAACGAACTCGCCGAACTTCGCCGTCGTATTCGTCGCGCCCGCGGCTCAGTCGATTTTGACACGGCCGAGATTCGCGCTCTATTGGATGAGGACGGTGTGCCCGTGCAGATCGTGGCCCGCGAGCGTTCGTGCGCCACGTCGCTGATCGAGGAGGCCATGCTGCTCGCCAACGAGTGCGTTGCAGAGTGGCTGGCAGACCGTGATATCGAGGCCTGCTATCGCGTGCATGAGGATCCGAGCCCCGATAGCCTGCACGGTGCCGCCGTTGCGCTGGCGCAGCTGGGCATCATCGACGATCGCCGTGCTGCCGGTATCGCCCTGGGGAGTCCCGATGAGCTGCAGGCTGCAGTTGATGCTGCCGCCGGTACGGCAAACGCACCGCTCGTCAACACGCTGCTTCTGCGCAGCATGCAGCGCGCGCTGTACAAGCCGCGCAACGAGGGCCACTTTGCGCTCGCCGCGCCGTGCTACTGCCACTTTACGAGTCCCATCCGTCGCTACCCCGATTTGGTGGTGCACCGCGTGCTCAAGCTGCAGCTGGCCTATGAGCAGCTGGGCGGCAAGGACGCCTTGGTCCGTACGCCGCGGCTGATCGGCAAGGGGCGCGAGTCGCTGCCGCGCATTCTGCCGCAGATTTGCCGCGCATGCAGCGATGCCGAGCGCGCGGCAGATGCCGCCAGCCATGCGACGCAAAAGATCAAGATTGCCCAGTACTATGAGGACCGTCTGGGCGAGCGCTATGCCGGAACCGTCTCGTGGGTTAGCAGCATGGGCCTTTTTGTGCGCTTGGACCTAACGCAGGTCGAAGGCTTGGTTTCGATCAAGAGTCTGGGCAACGAGTGGTTCGAGTTCGACGAGGACGCGCTCACGCTCACAGGTGCCGACACAGGGACCCGCTATGAACTGGGGCAGCGTGTGATCATCGAGGTCTCGCGCGTCAATACCACGCGTGGGCACTTGGACTTTAAGCTTATCCATTAGCCAAATCTCGACTCATGGCGGGAGAGCGGAGGGCGGTCTTTCGGGGCCGCCCTCCGCATTTGGATCATGGCTACCTTGCCGTCTGCTCGGCCGACCGCTTACCTGCTATTGGAGAGGTAAAACCTACCAAAATAAACCTGTCCCTTTTTGGCAGGTTTACAAGAAAGCGGGGATGAGATGGCGACGGTGTACGGTTATGCGCGGGTGAGTTCGCGCGATCAGAATCTTAATCGGCAGCTGGATGCGCTGGGCGCCTATGGCGTGGGCTCGGCGAATATTTATGCCGACCATGCGAGCGGCAAGGACTTCGATCGACCGCGTTATCGCGAGCTGCTGCACGTCCTGGGAGACGGGGACGTGCTGGTGGTGCTTTCTATCGACCGACTTGGCCGTAATTACTCCGAGATTCTTGAGGAATGGCGACGCATTACCAAGGTGCTCGGGGTTGCCATTGTGGTGTTGGATATGCCATTGCTTGACACGCGCGCCAGGGCCAGCGGCGCGCCGGATGTGACTAACACCCTGATTGCTGATATTGTGCTGCAGCTGCTGAGCTACGTGGCGCAGGTAGAGCGCGAGAATATCCATCGGCGCCAAGCGGAGGGAATTGCAGCGGCGCGGGCGCGAGGGGTCCGTTTCGGTCGACCTCGCAAGCCGTGCCCTCCTCAGTTTGAGCTGGTGCGCGATAGCTATGAGGCGGGCGATATTACCCGCAGCCAGGCGGCAAAGTGCCTGGGCGTGTGCGTGGGGACGTTCGATCGCTGGATGCGCGAGGCGGGGTAGGGGTTTGCGTCGCTTTGTCGCTTCCTGTTGCGATTCAAATTTTGATACGGTGACGATGCCATTTGGGGCTACACTCGCTGATATTCAAAAAAGGAGGTTGGCCCTTGGCGCGCGTAAAACAAATAATCGGATGGACCGCGATCGTTCTGTTCGCTGCAACGCTGGCGGGCATCTGGGTGCTGACGGAGCAAAATGCGGTGGAGACGTCGTTGCTGAGCGAGTCCACCGCGCGTGTGGTGGAGGGCCAGGCTACGGGCGTTCAGGCTGTCGATGCCACGGGTGAAGCTCAGGCGGAGAACGGAATGACCGGGGGCACCGATTCGGCTGCCTCGAATGTCCGGTCTGGCCGACTTGCTTCCATTCGCATGTGGGTGGGCACGAACGTCCGTCGCGTTGCCCATACCGTAGAGTTTTTCTTCGTCGGATTGTTCGCCTCGGTGGTCGTGGTTTGCTTTTCCAGGCGTCCGTGGAGCGTATGCTCCCGTTGCGTGCCCGTATTGCTCTTTTGCGCTGCCTGCTCCGTTGGCGATCAGGTGCATAAGATCTTTGTTCCCGGAAGGCATTTCGACGTTATCGATTTAGGATTCGATGCTGCGGGCTATGTCACCGCCATGCTGTTGGTATTGCTGGCAGCGGCGTTGGTGCGCCATGCGACTCGGCCGATCGGCGCCCATGCGAGGCGCTAGCCGGTAACAAACCCGTTTCTGATAATGCGACCTTGTTGAATTATTTTGTGTCGCGCGTATTTCCGAGCGGTCGGATTTGAGGGGCGAGCGGTAGAACGCTCGCCCTTTGTGCGCCACGATGCGGCACAATGTACCGCAAAAGCTGTTTGTATACGGTACGAATCGTTCGTTGGTCTTTAATTCTTCTCAACGGAGGTGTTTGAGATGGCAAACGGATTGCTTTTGCGGCTTCGCGAGCGTGAGCTCAGCGCGAGCCCGGCGGAACGCAATGTCATCGCATATGTAAGCGCTCATCCGCACGAGGTGGTCGGGCTGTCCGTCCGCGGTCTTGCCGATGTCACGTTCTCCTCGCCCTCGAGCATTTTGCGCTTTTGCAAGCGTTTGGGTTTTGCGGGCTACAAGGAGTTCCAGCGCGAACTGATTGCCGAGCTGGCGCTCTTAGGTGACAAGAAAGACGTTGCCCTCGAGGACATCTCCATGGATGACAGCGTTGAACGTATCGTGGGGAAGGTGATGAAAAGCAACGTGCGCACGATCGAAGCGACGGCGCGAACGCTCGATTACACCGTCTTGGAGCGATGTGCGGCCTATCTTAAGCGGGCGCGCGCAGTCAATCTGTTCGGTATCGGTGCCTCTCGTTTGGTCGCGCACGATCTGGCGCAAAAGCTCATGCGTGTCGACAAAGAGTGCCATCTGTACGACGACTGGCATGATCAGCTCTTGTGTGCCAAGAACATGCATGAGGGCGATATGGCAATCGCCTTTAGCTACTCGGGCTTGACGCAAGAGGTGCTGGACTGCACCGCCGAGGCCCAACGTCACAACTGTCCCGTTGTGGCCGTGACCAAAGTAGATGGATCATCCAAGCTTGCCACCATGGCCGATGCCGTGCTCGGCGTCGCCGCGAGTGAACCCTTGGTCCGCAGCGGTGCCATGGCTTCGCGTATGGCCCAGCTTATGGTTGTCGATGCCCTGTACGCTGCTTACGTTGCCAGCGACTACGAACGGGCGACGCATGTCATTAAGCAAAACTACATCGAGAAACAGGAAAGATGAGGTGAATGAAATGCTCGATTTAACAAAATTCACGACCGAACAGCGTAATCAAAGGTCAATGGACCTCGATACGATGACATCGCTGCAAATCGTCACGACGATGAACGATGAGGATCTTCGTGCCGTCCAGTCGGTCACGAAAGTTTTGCCCCAGGTTGCCGCAGCAATCGACTGGGCTGCTGAGGCACTCGAGCGCGGCGGGCGCGTCTTTTACATGGGCGCAGGCACCAGCGGTCGTCTGGGCGTACTCGACGCTTCGGAGTGTCCGCCCACGTTTGGCGTGTCACCCGATCTGATTGTCGGGCTCATTGCCGGAGGCGAGACGGCGTTTATCAGGGCTGTCGAAGGTGCCGAAGACAGCGAGGAGCTTGGCGCGAGCGACCTGCGGGGGCGTGGACTCTCGGACAAGGATCTTGTCGTTGGCCTGGCGGCAAGCGGTCGTACTCCCTATGTGGTGGGCGGCCTTGTGTACGCCAAGGCAACTGGGTGCAAGACGATCGCAATTGCCTGCAACCAAGGGTCGAAGATCGGGGAGAGCGCAGATCTTGCCATTGAACCCGTGCCCGGTCCCGAGGTGCTGACCGGCTCAACGAGGCTCAAGGCGGG
Organism: uncultured Collinsella sp.; assembly: GCA_902491415.1. GTDB lineage: Bacteria > Actinomycetota > Coriobacteriia > Coriobacteriales > Coriobacteriaceae > Collinsella. The sequence continues at coordinate 4,365 of CABUHP010000056.1, read as the reverse complement.
AACGGTTCAAAAGCTCATTCTCAACATGATTTCGACCGGTGCCATGGTCAAGATCGGCAAGGTATACCAAAACCTGATGGTCGATGTGCAGCAGACGAACGAGAAGTTGGTGGTGCGCGGCCAGAACATCGTGATGGAGGCGACCGGCTGCACGCGCGAGCGCGCTATTCAGGCGCTTGCAGATGCCGGCGGCCACGTAAAAACCGCTATTGTCTCGGTACTGCTGGACTGCGATGCCGAGCAGGCTGCGGTAGCTCTTGAACGAGCGCGAGGCCATGTCCGTGCTGCGGTGAGTGGCCATGAGAAGAGCAATGCCGATGCCCAATAGGTGCGCGGCGTGAGCTGATATGACATCCAGACGAGATACCCAATACAAGGAGGAGTTATGACGAACAAAGAGCTGGCTCAAAAGCTGCTGGACCTTTTGGGCGGTAAAGACAACGTGCTGGCAAACGCGGCGTGCATGACGCGCCTGCGCGTGACCGTCAAAGACGCGGGCAACGTCGACACGGAGGGCATTAAGGCACTCGACGGCGTGATGGGCCTAGTCGAGGACGACACGATGCAGATCGTGCTGGGGCCGGGCAAGGTGAATAAGGTGCTCGAGGAGTTCTCCAAGCTCACCGGCCTTGCGAAAGGCGTTGCTGACGAGAGCGTGGTTGACGCTGCGGCCACGAACAAGGCCGCGCAGAAGGCCAAGTACGAGTCCAAGCCGGTTCAGGCCTTCCTCAAGAAGATTTCCAATGTCTTCGTCGCCCTGCTTCCCGGCATCATTGCGGCTGGCCTCATCAACGGTATCTGCAACGTCATTAACGTCTCGACGGCAGGCGCGCTTGCAGGCGAGTGGTGGTACCAGGGCATTCGTTCCATGGGCTGGGCCCTGTTCGCCTATCTGCCCATCTTGGTGGGTTATAACGCGGCACGTGAGTTTGGCGGCTCCGCTGCGCTGGGCGGCATCGCCGGCATGATGTGTATCGCCAACAGTGCCATGCCCCTGCTTGCGCCTGGCGCGGCTGATCCTGCCACTGCCATTCTGCTGCCGCTCACCAATGCGCAGTACAACCCCGCAGCGGGCGGCATGATCGCGGCTCTCATCGCTGGCGCATTTTTTGCCTGGATGGAGCGTCAGATTCGCAAGGTTATGCCCAACGCACTCGACACGTTCTTGTCCCCGCTGCTGGTGCTCATCATCGGCGCCTTTGCTCTGATGCTCGTCATCCAGCCGGTTGGTGCATGGCTGACGACTGCCATCTTTAGCGTTTTGACCTTTATCTTCGAGAAGCTGGGCGTCCTGGGCGGCTATATCCTGTCGGCAGGCTTCTTGCCGCTGGTTTCCGTCGGCCTGCATCAGGCGCTCACGCCGATCCACGCTATGCTCAACGATCCCGACGGCGCTACCAAGGGTATCAATTACCTGCTTCCCATCCTTATGATGGCTGGCGGCGGCCAGGTCGGTGCCGGTTTGGCGCTGTACTTTAAGACCAAGAACGCCAAGCTCAAGAAGTACGTCGCAGAGTCCATTCCCGTTGGAATCCTGGGTGTGGGCGAGCCTCTGATGTATGCTGTTACGCTGCCGCTCGTTCGTCCGTTTGTGACGGCCTGCCTGGGTGCCGGATTTGGCGGCGCGCTCGCGGCGCTGCTTCACATCGGCACGGTTTCTCAGGGCGTTTCCGGTCTGTTTGGCCTGCTGATCGTCGTTCCTGGCCAGCAACTCGGCTACGTTGCCGCTATGCTGCTTGCCTATGCCGCCGGCTTTGTCCTGACGTGGTTCTTCGGTGTCGACGAGCAGAAGATCAACGAGTTCTTTGGCGAGTAGTTTGATATCGCGAGCCGTGTTGCTCGGGGTTCGCGGCGCGCAGCAGATTTCTTGATGCTATGGTTGTGCCGGCGGGGCTAACTGCTCCGCCGGCCTTTTTTAAAGGAGCGTTGAAGCGTGAAAACGGGTATTTCAATTTATCTTTCCAGCCCTTTGCAGGATATTGAGCGGACGATTGAGCGTGGTGCCGCGGCGGGTGCGCGCTATGCGTTCACCTCGCTGCATATTCCCGAGGATGGGGGAGCGGCGTATGCCGATAAGGTCCGTCATGTGCTGTCGCTGCTTTCCGCCCGCGGCATTGCGCTCATTGCCGATGTGGGGCCTCGCACGTGCGATTTGCTCGGGCTTGAGCGCATTGAGGACCTGCGCGATCTGGGGTTGGAATACCTTCGTTTGGACTATGGCTTTAGCGCCCAGCGGGTCGCGGAGCTGTCCGGTGTATTTCGCATTGTGGTCAATGCATCGACGGTGAGTTCTGATGAAATCGCATCGTGGCGTGAGGCCGGTGCCGATGTGACTCGTTTTGCCGCCTGCCACAATTTTTACCCCAAGCCTTATACCGGTTTAGCTCTTGAAGATGTTGCTCGGACGAATCTTCGTCTTGCGGCGCTTGGATTCGAAATCATGGCTTTTGTGCCGGGTGATGCTAACGTTCGCGGGCCGGTTTTCGAGGGACTGCCGACGGTCGAGGCGCAGCGCGGTCGCGCGTCAAAGGTTGCTCTCAATATGCTTGAGCTTGCACATGGCGCCGATTGCGACATTGTGTTGGTCGGCGACCCCGATCTATCCGATGCGGGCTGGGCGCAGTTTGCTCAAGTTTCCGCCGGATACGTGGACCTGCAATGCGAGCTTGAGCCCGGTTATGCCTATGTGCGCGGGCAGATTCATCACGACCGGCCCGACTCGAGCGTCCTCATCTTTAGGTCTCAGGAGTCACGTACGACGCTTAAGCCGGATTCCGTGCCGACGGATTCCGGAGCCGGCCTGCCGCGAAAGGCGGGGTCGATCGCTGTGAGCAATAGCGGATATGGGCGCTACGAAGGCGAGCTTGAGATTGCGCGGGTCGATCTTCCCGGTGACGAGCGCATGAACGTTGCGGGCCATATCACGCCCGAGGCAATGGAGCTGCTGCCGTTCATCAAACGCGGATTCGGGGTACGGTTCGTTTAGCGTGTGACCCGTGGGCTACAATTGGCCCATCATACGAAGGCGCCTCGTGTGGCGTGTGCCTGCGTTGGCCGATCTATATTCGGAGGATTTCCATGACCGTACTGTTTGTTGAATATCCCAAGTGCTCGACCTGTAAGAAGGCCAAGGCATGGCTGGACGAACATGGGGTTGAGTATATCGACCGCGATATCGTTTTGGACAATCCCACGGCTGATGAGCTTGCGACCTGGATTGCTCGTTCGGGGCTGCCGGTGCGGCGTTTCTTTAATTCGTCGGGCATGAAATATCGAGAGCTGGGCCTGAAGGCGCGTCTGGACGCGGGCATGACGGATCGGGAGTGCAACGAGCTGCTGGCGACCGACGGCATGCTGGTCAAGCGTCCGCTGCTGGTGGGCGACGACTTTGCGATTCCCGGCTTTAGGGAATCGGCTTGGGCCGAGGCGTTGCTGTAGCGGCTGCGGAAAGTGCGACCCGTTTTGAGTGATCGGGGTGGGACGTGTTTTCCGTCGGCGGGCTCGCTCAGCTCAATCCTCAAGCTGTGCCCATTCGTGCGGATCGTAGACTTTTACGTGCTTGTTGGGCTTGCCACTCCAGTACTCCTCGTCCATAAAGGGCAGATATGCCTGAACGCCAGGGCAGATAAAGGGAATCCGCTGCTGTTGCAGTCGCTCGCGCTGACGCTGTTCCAGGTGCGCCTCGGATATGACGGTCGGCATGCCGGACAGCTCGACGAGACTTGCCTGGATTCGCTTAAGGTCGGGTAGTCCCGCGTGCCATGACATCCGCATGATCAAAAAGGATGCACGGCGGTATTTTGCCTGCACCACCGTGATGGCGGGGCGCAGAGTGGGATGGATTTTGTCCCGTTCGGGCCAAAGGTCGGCAGTGATCTCGAGGCCCAGGGTCTCCCATAGGTAATCAAGCTCTTCGTCCATGGCGCCTCGATATCTACGCGATCATTGATACTTCGATTGTGTTGCCTGGTGCTATCGTTTTCGCGGTAGAATCTGCCAACGGTTGACGGCTACCGCTCGCGGCGTTTTGCCCCTCGTGTACAGCGGTCGGCTTCACAGGTCCTTCACGGGTTGGACTAAATTAGGCCAATTTGACTGAATTTCAAAAAAGTCAAAATTGGGGCTTGCGTCACGGCGAGACTTCCCGTATATTTCTTTCTTGCGCAAAGGCACAGCCGAGCGCAGCGATGCAGTCATTGGGATGTCGTCTAATGGCAGGACAGCGGATTCTGGTTCCGTCAATGGGGGTTCGACTCCCTCCATCCCAGCCATTGCATTTGCTACATATGGCCCGTTCGTCTAGCGGTTTAGGACGCCGCCCTCTCAAGGCGGAGATCACCAGTTCGAATCTGGTACGGGCTACCA
>CABUHP010000055.1 GCA_902491415.1 uncultured Collinsella sp. | reverse complement strand
GACGGACATGGTCTCGGGCATGGTGATGATCACCTTGTAGCCGCGGGCGGCCGCCACCGAGGCGATGCCGACGCCGGTGTTGCCGCTCGTGGGCTCGATGATGGTGTAGTCGCCGCCGCGCACGAGCTTGCCAGCCTTCTCGGCCTCGTCAATCATGTTCTTGGCGACGCGGTCTTTAACGGATCCGGCGGGGTTGAAGTATTCCAGTTTGACGAGCACGCGAGCCTTGAGGTCCTCGTCGGCCTCAAAGTGAGTGAGCTCCAGAAGCGGGGTGTGGCCGATAAGCTGATCGATGGACGTGTAAACCTTGCTCATGGTGAACCTCCAAAGTGTTCAAGTTGCTGGTTGCCGTGCGGTTTTACGGCATGTCTAGCAGCTAAACCCATAAACCTTATAGGTTGTTCGTTTAGCTGTTGGCAAGCATAGTAGACACTAAAGCCTAGTAATGCAATAGGAAATAGAAGATTATTACGAGTCGATTAACCATCTTGACCGGAACGGGTATTTCCAAAGCTAATTTTTCGGCTAGAATTTCAACGGACTAAAAGACCGAAAGGCAGCACTATATATGTTGGTTTCTACTAAGGGCAGGTACGCCCTGCGCGTTATGGTTGACCTGGCCGAGCACCAGGCGGCCGGTCGCATCCCGCTCAAAGAGATTGCGGCGCGACAGGGGATTTCCGAGAAATATCTCGAGAACATCTTGGCTACGCTCGTGCGCGCCAACATGCTTTCGGGCATGCGTGGCAAGGGCGGCGGCTATGTGCTCACGCGTCCGCCCGAGCAGTACACGGTGGGCGAGATCTTGCGCCTGACCGAGGGCAGCCTGGCGCCGGTCGCCTGCCTGGATGGCGACTGCAAGGGTTGCTCGCGATCTGATGAGTGCCCCACGCTCGACGTGTGGAAGAACCTGGACAAGCTCATCAACGATTACCTCGACGGTGTGACGCTCGATCAGCTTGTCGCTCCCAACCATGGCTACGACTATGTCATCTAACCCACGCCTGCCATGTGGGGACGGGGCGGAAATGGTAGATTTTCTTGCCCTCTGAGACTTGGCAAATAAGAAGGCCGCCCATTTTTGCGATGGGCGGCCTTTGATTTGGTCCGATGCGTCTGTGTGTCGGGGCGTTCTACTCTTCGGCAAGACTATCGAGGATGCTGCGCATGATGGACACTAGGATGCTGCCCATAAAGGCCGAGCCAAAGCCGGCGATAGAGATGCCGACGCCCAACAGATTGACCGACAGGTAACTGGCGAGCTCCAGCATAAAGCTGTTAAGCACGAGCTGGAAAATGCCGAGCGTAATGATCGTGAGCGGCAGCGAGATGACCGTGAGGAACGGTTTGACGAACGAATCGACGATGTTGAGGAACAGCCCCACAAAGGCAAAGCAGACCCAGGCCTCGGCAAAGCCGAAGGGTTGGATACCGGGGACGAGGAACGTGGCGATCGCGATGGCGATCGAGGTGAAGAGCCAGTTAAGCATAAAGCGCATGGCGTGAATCCTTTCTTGCGCCGGGGTTGCTGCCGTCGCGTGAGGCGGCTTGCTGCGGCGACTTGGATGGTTGCGCGGGCGCGCCGCGGTGTTTGGGCGCCCATTGTCTCAAATATTCGTGGAGCTTACGTGCGCATTCGGTTTCTAAACGGCGTTCGTCCTGAAAAACGTGCCGCTGGCAGAGAGTCTTGTCGCTTTAGTTTGGTGGTGTGCTACACTGCTACGGGCAAAAGCCACAGGCGTTGCCCTATTGCATAGAACGGGCGAACGATGCCCGATGTCAGTATCAACTTCGATGCCTTTTGGCGGGTTTGGCGGTGATCGATGAATATCGAGAACATGTTTGACAAGCCTGATGTCAAGCAGCTGGTCCACGCATTTAGCCTTTTGGACGACGAGAAGGATATCCAGGCGTTTTTGACCGATATCTGCACGCCGCGCGAGATTTGCGACCTTTCTCAGCGTTTGCAGGTTGCGCGCTATTTGGACGAGGGCGAGCCTTATGTTGAGGTTCAGGCCCGTACCGGCGCTTCGTCCACCACGGTGAGCCGCGTTTCAAAGGCGCTGAACGGCGAGTACGGTGGCTACCGCAAGATCCTCATTAAGTTGGAGGATGGCGAGTAGGCCAGCGACAACATTGAATTACGAAGAACCGTCCCTCTGGGGGCGGTTTTTATATGCCTGCAATCGGCTGGTGCGTTGGGTTCAGGTTGCTTTGTACCAAAAGATGGAACTGCGGTGGCAATGTGTCCGCTTGGGCGGGTAGGATGGATGCATTGATTATTGCGAACGGTTTGAGCGGAGGACCATGCCTGTTCGAATCTATACCACCAATGCCGGCACGGATTTGAGCGATGCCGAGTCGGCGCTGCTTGCCGACCTTATTGCCCGTCACGGGCGTGCCGTGTTGCTGGCACCAACGTTTGCCGAGCTCGATCTGTGCCGTCATGATGCGGCGGAAGCCGGCATTTCGCTGGGTATCGACTACAAGACACCCGCATCGTGGCTTCGCTCGCTTTGGGAGCTTTTGGGCGACGGGCGCGGTTTCGTCGACAACCTGCAACGTCAGATGCTGTTTTCGGATATGATTGCCCGCCGCGACGATGCCGACCTGCAGCCGCTTTCGCGTAGCCAGGGCACGGTGCGCATGCTCGCACGCATGGCCCGCGATGTGCTGCCGGGTGTGGCGGGGACGACGGCCGAGCGATGCGGTGGCAACAATTGCCAGCCTGAGCCAAAAAGCGATGCCGAGGCTCGTGTGTTTGAGCTTTTGCGTGCCTACGCGGGCGGTTTGGACCGTCGAGATATGGTCGAGCCCTGCGAGGCAGCCGACATTATGGCCGGTGCCCTGGCCGATAGCCTGCCGGCGTGCGCCCGCGCCGTATGCGTGCGCGGTACCACGTCGTTTACGCACGGTCTACTCGAGCTGCTGTCTGCCGTGGCGAACAATGGGGGAGAGGTCGTCGTGCTGCTTGCCCGCGAGCAGGCGGCGATGCGCGAGGAGCTTGCCACGGCATTTGATGCCCGCGGTGTGCTGTTTGAGATCGCGCCGCTGGGGGAGGACGCCGTCGCGTCTGATGTCGCTTGCGGGGCCGCCGCTCAGCCTGCCTTTATTGAGGTCGCCGGCCCCCATGCCCGTGCTCATGTCTATGCGGGCGCCATCGATAAGTTGGTGAAAGCGCACAAGGAGTCCAAGGCCGATAAAGCTACTGCAACGCCCGCCGACCCCGTGCGCGTGCTCGTCGTTTCTGCCCGGGCACCCCAGCTGTTCGGCGAGCTCGCCGCCCGTTTGGCGGCGCGTCACATTGCGGCCGAGACGTCTGAGTTCACGGCGTTTTCCCAGTCCATCGCGGGCAGGCAGTTTACGGCGCTCGCCAACCTGATCGAGCGTATGAAAGCCGCCGACGAGGGCACCGCTTCCAAGACTGAGTGGTGGCCCGCGCCGGAGCTTACCGACTGGATCTACAGTCCGCTTTCGGGCGCTGATGCCGTCAATGCCCGTACCTTCGATAAGAATATGCGTCTCTCGCGCAGCAAGACTACCGCGGGCGTCAAGAGCCTGCTGCAGAGCGTTCAGGGCCAGGTGAGGGGCGCGCGCAAGGCGACGAGCGACGATAACTGGTTTAAGAACGTACCGTGTGTGGTCTCGGACGTGTTCCAGGCGCTGTGGCGTGACAAGCCCGTGACGGCGCTTAAGGCCATACTTGCCGTTGCCGAGGCGTTGCCCGATCGCGCTCTAGGCGGCCTTGACGGCCAGGCCCGTCGCCAGGCAGAGACGGCTTTGCTGCGCCATGCCATCGACATCCTTATGAACGATGCTCGCGCGCTCGACGTGTCGCAGGCCGCGACCGTGCCGGTTCTCGACGGCGTTCGAACCAAGGTGGACAAGCGCAGTACCGCCTACGATTACGAGACCTATGAGGTCGATCGCACACCACGAGCACAAGTGCGCTTCGCGTCGCTTGCCGATGCGTCGGTTCTTCGCCCTGGCAGCTACGATGCCGTGCTGTTTGCCGATGTCGACCTGGACAGCTATCCGCTTTCGCACGAAGAGGGCCCGCTTGCCACGTTGACAGCCGAGCTGCGCCGCGACGGCGTGTCTTTGGAGCCCGCTGCCCTGCTGCGCGTGCGCTTTGGCCGTGCGATGCAGGCGGCGAGCGGTCCGGTCGCGCTCGCCCGTGTGACGCACGATCGCCAGGCACGCGAGTGCTACCCGGCAGCCGTATGGACCGAGCTGTGGGCACATGCCGAGGCCGCTGGCGCTGCCAAGCCCACGTGCGTGGGCGAGGGCGATATCATCGCCGACTTTGATCCCGCGGCAGGTGAAGGCTTCAAGCGCGAGCGCGTGACCTGTGAAGCCCCTCAGCATCTGAGTGCCGAGGCCGTGCCGTATTTGGTCCTGCGCCGTCGCGATGGCGAGGGTGAGGACGCGCCGCTCGTGCCGCGTCTGACGTCCGCCTCGCAGATCGAGGCCTATTCGACCTGCCCGCTATGCTGGTTCGTCTCGTACCGCGTGAAGCCCCAGTCGATCGACGCGGGCTTTGGCAACATGGAAAAGGGCAACTTTGTCCACGACGTGCTGGAGCATCTGCATGCCCGTCTGCCCCAAGAGGGCATGGAGCGCGTGACGCCCGAGAATCTGCCGCGCGCACAGGAGCTGCTGCACGAGGTCTTTGACGAGACGTTGGCCGAGCACGCCGGCAAGCGCGGCACGGAGGGCCCGCTGGTGCCGCTCTCTGCGGTGGAGGAACGCCAGGTGGCCGAGATCTTGCCGCAGCTGGAGGGTGTGCTTGCCTACGAGTCCGAGGCACTTGCCCCCTTTGCCCCGCGCTACCTGGAGTTCGCCTTCAACGAGCTCCAGGTCGAGTATGCCGGTTGGCCGCTTGGCGGGCGCATCGACCGCGTGGACGTGGACGCCGAGAACCGCGCCGTGGTAATCGACTACAAGCATCGTTCGGGTGTCGAGGAGTTTAAGCTCGCCGACCCCACGGTGTTCGACGAGAAGACGGGCGCGGTGCCCGCCGACGACCCGCGCTGGCTGCCGCCGCATACCCAGACGCTCATCTACGCCCAGGCCATGCGCCGGGCGCTGGATCTGAATACCCGTGCGGCGCTTTACTTTTCCACCAAGGGCGGCAAGCCCGCGCTGCGCGGTGCCGCAAGTGCCGAGTTGCTCGAGGAAGAGCGCGGCGACGGTCGCATCCCGGGCCTCAAGAAGGGCTTTCCGGGCGAGGGCGGCAACATGGACTTCGATGCGCTGCTCGACCGCGTGGAGACCGGCATTGCCGAGCGGCTGCGCGAACTCGAGGCAGGCAACATTACCGCCGTCGACCCGACGTCGGCTCAAGCCGCGCATGCGCGCTGCTCGTATAACCACGAAGGAACGTTTGTAAGGAGGGACGTGTAGACCATGGATCTTTCGACTTTGATGCCGCAACAGCTGCAAGTCGTCAAAACGCTCGACCGCCCGCTGTTTGTCTCGGCAGGTGCCGGCTCGGGCAAGACCTTTACCCTTACGCGCCGCATCGTCTACGCGCTCTCGCCCGAATCCGGTCCGTTTGTCGAGCATCTGGACCAGGTGCTCGCCATTACCTTTACCAAAGACGCCGCGGCCGAGATTCGCGACCGCGTGCGCCGCGCGCTTATCGAAGAGGGGATGGACGAGGAGGCCCTGACCGTCGACGACGCTTGGATCTCGACCATCCACGGCATGTGCTCGCGTATCCTGCGCGCGCACGCGCTGGAGTTGGGCATCGATCCCGAGTTCACGGTGCTCACCGATACCGATGAGCTTATGGACCAGGCTGTCGAGCATGTGCTGGGCCGCGCGACAGCGCCCGATGCCGCTCCCGAGCTCGCGGCTTCGCTTAAGGCCCTCTACGCCTGGTATCCCATGGCGGGCGAGGGCGGGACGTTTGGCGCCGGTACCACCATCAAAGGCCTGGTGCGCGACCTGCTGGAGCTATCGAGCCAGCTTCCGGGCGGCATGGACGATGTGTGCGTAGCGCGCGGCCAGGCCGACACCTCGGCGCTTGCCGATGCTTATCGTGCGGCGCTGGGCACAAGCAAGGCCACGACCGAGAAAGCGCAGGTGGCACTCGACGCCATCGACGCGTTTGAGGCGAGCGGCAAAACCATGGAGGATGCGGCGCGACTCATGATGTCGTGCAGCATGCCGCGCGCGAGCAAGGCGTTTCCTAAGGAGCAGGTGGAGCTACTCAAGGCCGAGGCAGCCGATGCGTTTATCAATATCGTGCTTGCCTGCGGCGGCCCGGCGCTCGATGCGCTGGTGGGGCTTGCCCGTGCCGTAGAGGCGGAGTACCGTGCGCTTAAGGCCGACCAGTCCGCGCTCGACAATAACGATCTGTTGCGCATGGCATACGAGGCGCTGCGCGATTATCCCGCCATCCGAGCCGCCTACGAGGGCCGCTTTAAGATGGTCATGATCGACGAGTTCCAAGATACCGACCAGATGCAGGTCGATCTGATTCGCTATCTGACGGGAGCGGGGGAGCGCGCGCTGTGCACCGTAGGCGATGCGCAGCAGTCGATCTACCGCTTCCGTGGTGCCGAGGTTGAGGTGTTCCGTCGCCAGGAGCGCAAAGTTGGCCTGTCTGCCGCGCCTGAGACCTCCGTCGCATCCGATGGCCCTGCCGGCGAGCTCGTCAAACTCGTGCGCAACTTCCGCAGTCACGACGAGGTGCTGCGCTACGTGGCACGCGTCTTTGACGGCGACACCGGTGGTTTGATGCAGGGGTTCTTGGATCTTGAGCCGAGCGACGATCGCGAGGACAAGCTCAAGTCAAAGGCTTCGCGCCGCCAGGCGGTCTTCGTTGCCGGCGGCAGCACGCAGGAGCGAACGCAAGCGAAAGCTCGCGTGATTGCCGAGCGGTTCCAAGCGCTCGGCAAAGCGGGGCAGCCCCAGGGCGATATGGTGCTGCTGCTGGGTCGCATGACCAATGCCGACGTCTACGCGCAGGCCTTCCGCGACCAGGGGCTCGACTGCGTCATCGCGGGCGGCTCGGTCTTTGCCCAAGCCGCCGAGGTGCAGACGGTGCGCGCCCTGGTTTGTGCGCTCGCCAATCCGGCCGATACGGCGCAGGGCCTTATGCCACTGCTGGCCTCGCCGATGTTTGCACTCGGCGCCCAGGAGTTCCTGGCGCTGGCAACCAAGCTCGACGAGCAGACGGGCGAGACGGCGCGCCGCAACATCGATGCGGGCATCATGAGCGATTCCGATGTGCCGGGTTTGCAAAACCTGCCGCTCGTGACGCGCGCCCGCGAGGTGCTGCGCTACGCGTTTCGTCGCGTGGGGCGTGATTCGTTCGCCGCCGTCGCGCGCGACGTGGTCAATGCCTCCGGCTGGTTCGTGCGTCTGGCGCAGCTCGGCCCCGAGGGCAAGGCCATTGCCGCCAACGTGCTCAAGGCGCTCGACGCCGTGGCCGAGGCAGAGGCCGAGTTCGGCAATTCTCCGCGCTCCATCGCGCTCGCCTTCGACCGCTTCTTGGCGGGCAAGGAGGCCCCGGGCGCCCTCAACGAGGAGGGTGACGGCGCGGTGCGCATCATGACCGTGCATGCGTCCAAGGGTCTGGAATATCCGGTCGTAGCGGTTGCCGAGTGTTTTGGCGTGCGTAAGTCCTCGGGTGCGGCACAGATGGGTCGCGTCGAGGGCGGAGCGCAGGTCGTGGCACTGCCGGCACGCTTCGACGGCGTTAAGCTTGCCGACGGTACCTTTGTGAAGGGCGACGACGTCAAAAAGCAGTTTGAGCATGCGTTTAAGGGCAAGGGCACGTCGCTGTGGTTGCCGCCAGAGCTTATGGAGGACGTATGCGCGACGGGCTCTCCCGCCGAGGCATTTGCCCGCCTGCGCAACGACGACCTGCAGCTTTCGCTTGAGGAGCGGGCTCGTCTGCTCTATGTCGCCATGACGCGAGCGCGTGAGCTGGTCATTTTGGCGATGGACGCCGGCGTGAGCCGCGGCAAGGTGACGGCGCCGACCTTCGACGTCGAGACCGATCTGACCTACGATGTCCTGCGCCGCATTCTGCCGACGGATGCTCTGGGTATGCCGCAGCTCGATAGCGACCGTTTGGTGTTCGACAGCTCCAAGCCGGGCGACTACGAGCTCATCTCGCTGGCGGACTTTACGTTTGGCGAGCAAGCGTTTGAGGCCAACGCTTCGCTGGATGCCGAGGGCAGGCTCGTTCGTGGCGATGCCGATGCCGCCGATAATGCTGCGCGCTCAACCGTCCCCGGTCCTGCCGACCCCAAGCCCGATTCGTTTGAGCTTGTGTATCCCCAGGCGGCGGGCGTGCGCATGGGCGTGTGTCCGTTCCCGGCGCGTGATTCGTACAGCTATTCGTCGATTGCCGCGGCGCTCCATGCCGAGACGGAAGACCGTGCCGCCGAGGCTCATGTTCCCATGGACGAGTCCGGCGATGATGCGGAGTCGGATGGTTCCGAGATGACGGATGCAGACGTGGCCGCCGTTGAGTCCGCCGGCAACCCCATGGCGCTGGGCTCGGCGTTCCATGCCGCCTGCCAGTGGCTCATCGAGATGGGTGCCGATGCGCTGCCCGCTGAGCGTGCCGACGCCCTGGCTCGCTTGTGGCGCTTGACGCCGGAACAGCGCGAGCGCTTCGATGTCGCTCTGGATCGTTGGCTCAAGTCGTCGGTTCGTGCCGAGCTGCTCGCG
>CABUHP010000054.1 GCA_902491415.1 uncultured Collinsella sp. | reverse complement strand
CCCTCAGGGTATCGGGTTCCCACATTCATCCGCACATGTGCGGATGAATGTGGGAAGTGTTCGGATGAAGTTGATAATCAAGGCTTGCTGAAGGACGATGACCGTTGAGCGAGGCGCCCGTGACCGCGCGCGACGCGTGTGCTACAGTCCAAAGCATTATTGTTTCGATTTGGTTACGGCGTGCGAGGGCATATGGCTGAGACTTCAAAACCGAGCCGCAGAAGGCGGAGCGCCGCGCCGGTTAACCGACGCACGACATCGGTGACGTGGGGCAAACACGCCTCGGGGTTTGATGGCTCGTTCAAGCGCACTAAATACGGCTATCCTTCGGCAAGCGCCCGCTTGGCAATGCAGGCAGAGTCCTCGCTGTGGGGCCGCAAACGCGTGGTGGGCTCAAAGCTCAAGCACGACGGAACGCTCGGTTACATCAGCCGCGGGGCGGCTCGCCGCAGCGGACTCAATCCGGCTGGTTGGCATCGTTATGTTCCGATCGTGGCCGTCGTTGCAGTGATCGTCGTCGCACTCGCTGCGCTTGGCTACGCCGGCGGTGGCGCCAACTTGGACGCAATGTTTAAATCGCCCGAGCTCGCGCATGCAGGCACAGAAGTTGTCGAGGGCGCTCAGACCCAGACGGGCGTCGCGCCCCAGCGCGGTATCGTTGCGGCGGCCTCCACCATCGCCGATGCGCAAAAGGACGAAGACAAGCAAGGCGACGACGCCGAAACGGCCCAGACGAACGAAACGACAACAACTCCATCGGCGGGATAAGTTGCGAGTGGGGCAGCTAAAATAGCCCCGTCCCAATTAGCCACCCTCGCTGACGCTCCTGGGTTACCTTACGTAGACCACGTTGTCGCGGCGCGGCTTTGCCTCGGGTAGCGTGTCCTCGGCGTAGCCAAGAATGCAGTTACCGACACCGCGCAGGCTGCCGTCGGCGGGCAGGCCCCAGCTGGCCAGCAGCTCCAGGCCCTCGGGCGAGTCAAAGACCTCATGCGCGCGGTGAATCCAGCACGAATCGACACCCAGTGCATAGGCGGCGTTGAGCAGGTTGCCCATGGCGAGCGAGCCGTCTTCCAGATGTGTGGGCACGCTGCGGTCAACCAGCACCACCACAACGGTCTTGGCGCCATAGAAGGGGTCGCTGTTGCTGCCCATGACCTGGGCGTTGAGCTGTGAGAGACGCTCGACGGTCGCGGGGTCGGTGACGGCGACAAACGTCACCGGTTGGCGGCCCATGCCGCTCGGTGCATATTGGCCGGCTTCGATAATACGCGCAAGCTTTTCGGCCTCGACGGGACGATCGCTGTAGTTGCGGCAGCTGCGGCGGTGAATGAGCGCTTCGATGGTCTCCATGGTGTCTCCTTGCGGTGGCGTTGCAGATGCCACGTTCATACCCGTCGGGCTCAAACGATAGACGGTCAATTGCCCGGCCAAAAGGATGGATTCCAATTGGGAAAGTGGGTTTGCATAAAAGTACCTTCAGAATGTGACAAACAAATGGGATGGTTAAACGTTTTATCCCGTCTACCCTGCGGTTTTTTACCACTTGCCTAAATGACGAACGCATAACCTCTGATAAAGGTTTTACTAAAGGAGTACCAACGTTTATCAATGCGCCGTGGTGGCGCCGGGCCAGGAGGTAACATCATGTTCCAGGCTGGAGATGTCGTCGAGACCGATTTCGAAGGATTTCTGAAGCTGCTGCGTTCCAAGACGCGCGCTTTCGTGTCGATCAACGATCACGAGTACTACATCACGCACACCGATGGCTATTGGCGTGTTCAGGATTGCGAGGCCCTCAACGACAAGGGCCACTTTACTGACTGCTCCGAGCTGGTCAACACGGTCTGCGAGGTCGTCGAGCTGCCGTGGATTGCCGGCAAGAGCCTGCATGACAGCTTCTCGGGCGCTACGGTCTATGAGGCCGTCGCCGCTTAACAGGCAATAAAACTCGATTTTCACGTGACCGCTGGCGCCGCCCCCGCGCCGGCGGTCTTTTTCTGCCGATAGGCCATAAAAATGCACGCATTTGCGGAGAGCCTGTTGACGATAGTCAAAACTCGGACTAATCTAGAGACACATAATTGGTCAAAAATCGGACAATTGAATGGTGGGATAGATGAATAGTGCGGTTACGCTGGTCGACTTTGATCGGTTGCTCAATGGACTCGACCATATCTATTCGGAGTTCTCGCGCGCCTGCGGCCTTTCGGACTGCGCCTATTGGATGCTCGTCGACACCAGCACGGCGGGCGGCAGTATTGCCGTAAGCCGTCTGACAAGCGAATGGTTCTACAGCAAGCAGACCATCAACTCGGCAATTAAAGCCTTGACGGCGCGGGGCTTCGCAACGTTGGAGTTTGCCGAAGGCAGTCGTAAGAACAAGGTTGTGAGCCTGACCGAAGAGGGCAGGCGATTTGCCGAGCGTTATGCGCTGCCGGCACTCAAGGCCGAGCAGCGAGCCTTTGGCGCGCTTGAGCCATGTGAGCAGCGCGAGATTATGCGCTTGATCGGCAAATTCTCTCAGGTGCTCGGCGATGAGTGCGATGCCTTTAAGCAGCGTATCGCTGCCGAGAACCAAGCCGAGAATCAAGGTGAGGGGGAGTCGTGCGACTGTTAATGAGGTTTCTAAAGCCATATCGAGGGCTTGTCGCAGTGACGCTGCTGGTGCTGCTGGTGGATAACGTCGGTACGCTGTTGGTTCCCACGATGCTGGCGAACATGGTCAACACCGGTATTACCACGGGCGATGTCGACTACATTTTACGCAACGGCCTATACATGTTTATCGCGACCAGCATGGCTAGCGGCGGCACGGTGCTGGGCTGCTATCTTTCGGCGCGCCTGGCCGCCAACGTGGCTTGCGATATCCGCAATGCCGTGTACGACAAATCGCTCGAGCTCGCGGCCAGCGATTTTGAGCGCTTTGGCACCGGATCGATGATTACGCGCTCGCTCAACGACATCAACGTGATTCAGCAGGCGATTCTGCAGACGATTCAGCTGGTGCTGCCGGTGCCGTTCCTGGCGGTGGCGGGCATCATCTTCGCCTGGTTTATCGATCCTGCCATGGGCACGCTTCTGGGCGTAGTCGTTGCAATTGTGCTGGTGGCGGCGGTCTTTACGGTTGCCAACGCGGCTCCGATCTTTATGCGCTTGCAGAGCTTTATCGACCGCATGAACGTGGTGCTGCGCGAGAACATCGTGGGCGTGCGCGTCATCCGTGCGTTTAACAAGGAGCGTCACGAGGAGCGGCGCCTGGACGAGGTGTTTAGCGACTACGCCGCCAACGCCATCAAAGTCAACCACCTGTTTGTAGGCCTCGACAGCTCAAGCTTCTTTTTGATGAACATCGCCGAGGTGGCGGTGCTGTGGGTTGGCGGCAACCGCGTGGGCGCCCACGCCATGCAGATTGCGAGTATCTCGGCGGTGCTGGAGTATGCAATTCTGATCCTGTTCTTTGTGATGATGGCCCAGATGGTGGTGCTGACGCTTCCGCGTGCTGCCGCGTGCCTGAACCGTGCGCAGCAGGTGTTGGAGATTGAGCCGAGCATCGTCGATGGCGAGCACACGCTGGATGGCGGGGCGCGCGAGCCCCAAGACGAAGCCGATGCGGTGGCCGTGTTCGACCACATGTCGTTTCGCTTTGACGATGCCGACGAGGACACCCTGTGCGACCTGAGCTTTGCCTGCCGTCGCGGTCAGACGACTGCGATCGTTGGCTCGACAGGCTCGGGCAAATCGACGGTGGCAAAGCTTCTGCTGCGCTTCCACGATGCCACCAAGGGCTCCATTCGCCTGAATGGTGTGGACCTGCGCGAGCTTACGCAAGACGAAATCCGCGGGCGCATTGCCTATGTGCCGCAGAAGGCGTGGCTGTTCTCGGGCACGGTGGCGAGCAACCTTCGCTTTGGTAACGAAGGCGCGACCGAGACCGACATGCTTCACGCGCTTGAGGTTGCCCAGAGCACCTTTGTACTCGATCAGCCGCAGGGGCTCGATACCCCGGTGGCGCAGGGCGGCACGAACTTTTCAGGCGGCCAGCGCCAGCGCCTGGCCATTGCTCGCGCGCTCATGAAGCATGCCGATCTATATATCTTCGATGACAGTTTTTCGGCCCTGGACTTTAAGACCGATGCCGCCCTGCGTCATGCGTTGCAAGACGAGACGCGTGACGCTGCGGTGCTCATCATCGCGCAGCGCATCTCGACGATCTTGCACGCCGACCAGATCGTCGTGCTCAAGGATGGCGAGGTTGTGGGCTTGGGCACGCATGGCGAGCTTATGGAAACCTGCGAGGTGTACCGCGCCATCGCGGAATCGCAGATGAAGGGAGGTGAGTAGCATGACCGAGGAGCTCAAGAAGCAGGGCGGCGTTGATGACGCCGCTGCCGCGGTACTGGTCGAGGAAACGGCTGCCGTGGCACCCGAGCTGGATGACGCCGCCAAGGCTGCAGCCGAGCGCGAGGCTCGCCGCCAAGCGCTCTACGAGGAAAACGAACGTGCCGAGGACGAGCGCGCCCGCGCCGAGGCAGAGCGTATGCGCGACGTGGACGATGAAGACGAGGACGAGACGCCTCGAGATACCTGGGCGACGGTGCGCCGCCTGTGGAGCGAGGCTGCCGGCGACCATTGGCGCTTCTATATCGTGTTCGCGAGCATTGTGTTCTATGCCATCTTTAACACTGCTGCGCCGGCATATAGCGCCCGCGTGATCGATGAGCTGTGGAGCCACATTCAGGTGGCGTTTGCCAACGACACCACCTTCAGCATCACCTGGGAGAACTGCGGCAGGACTATCTTCATCTACTTTTTGATTTGGACGGCCGCCGCTTCGTTCTACGCGCTCCAGAGCTTTTTGATGTCGAGCGTTGCCGAACGCCTCAACCTGTGCCTACGCAACCGCATCGCACAAAAGCTCAACCGTCTGCCGCTTGCCTTTTTTGACGCGCATCGTCCCGGTGAGGTCGTCAGCCGTGCGACCAACGACTTGGACAAGATGTCCGAGAGCATGCAGCGCGGCTTGCTGCAGCTTCTGGTGTCGATCGGTACCGTGGTGGGCGCCGTGAGCGTGATGTTCGTGTTTAGCGTGCCACTTACGCTGGTCTTTTTGTTCTTTACGGCGTTGTCGCTGCTGGTGACCAAGGTGGTCTCGCGCCGCACGCATGACGTAACCGGTGAGCGCCAAGAGTGGGTGTCCAAGATTACGAGTGCGGTCGAGGAAGGCTACTCGGGCCGTCTGGTGATTCGCGCGTTTAACCGCGAGCGCCAAAGTTCTGCCGAGGTGCACCAGGCCTCGGGCGAGCTGGCACGCGTGAGTGCCAAGGCCGACTTTATGATTAACGCCGTCGGCCCCGCGGTGCGCTTTATCGGCCGCCTGGCACAGATCGTGATTGCGATTGTGGGCTGCAGTATGCTGGTTGCCGGCCACATGACCGTCGGCGTGTTCCAGGCGTTCTTCCAGTTTATCTACGAGGCATCTGAGCCCATGACGCAGCTGTCGTTTACCTTCAACTCGCTGCAGAGCGCGCTGGCGAGTGCGGAGCGCGTGTTCGACCTGCTCGATGAGCCCGAGATGGAGGCCGATCCGCTGCCGGACGAGGCCGCCAAGCTGCCGGGCAAGGTCGAGGGCCGTGTCTCCTTTGAGCATGTGCGCTTTGGTTATTCGCCCGACAAGCCGCTTATGCGCGACGTGTCGTTTACTGCCGAGCCGGGCCAGAAGATCGCGGTGGTGGGAACCACGGGCGCAGGCAAGACGACGCTCATCAACCTGCTCATGCGCTTCTACGAGATTGACGGCGGGCGTATTACGCTCGACGGCGTGGATACGAGCCGCATGGATCGCGGCGAGCTACGTCAGCAGTTTGGCATGGTGCTGCAAGACGCCTGGCTATTCGATGGCACGATTGCCGAAAACATCGCCTACGGCTGCCCCGAGGCAACGCGCGACGAAATTGTGGCCGCCGCTCGTGCCGCGCAGGTCGACTTCTTCGTGCGCACCATGCCGCAGGGCTACGACACGCGCGTGGCCAACGATGCCGAGAGCATTAGCCAGGGCCAGCGTCAGCTGCTGACCATCGCACGCGTGCTGCTCAACAACCCGGCGATTCTCATCCTGGACGAGGCGACCTCAAGCGTGGACACGCGTACCGAGCTTGCCATCGGCCGTGCCATGGATGCGCTTATGCGCGGGCGCACGAGCTTTGTGATCGCACACCGCCTGTCGACGATTGTGGATGCCGACCTGATCTTGGTCATGGATCACGGCAACATTATCGAGCAGGGCACGCATAAGGAGCTGCTGGCTGCCGAGGGTGCCTACGCCGACCTCTACTTGAGCCAGTTCGCATAATGTGACAAAGGGACAGTCCCACATGTCACATCAAAAAGAAAGGCGCGCCGGGGATGAATTCCCTGGCGCGCCTTTGCGTTGATGCCGATGTCGTTTTGTGCCGCCTGCGTTCCTAGCGCTCGTCAACGAGCTTGGCGACGAGGGCCTTGAGCTCGGCCACCTCTCGCTCGAGTTCTTTGACGCGGCGGGCATTCTCGGTGATGCCCTGGCGGTTGAGGGCACTCTGCTCGGCGGCGTCATCGGGCATGTACTCGCGATGCTGCTTGGCATCGAAGCTCTCCTCGAACACGCGGCAGCCGTTGCGTTTGATGATGCGTCCCGGCACGCCCACGACGGTGCAGTTGTCGGGCACGTCCTTGACGACAACCGAGTTGCCGCCGATTTTGACGTTGTTGCCGATGCGGATGTTGCCGAGCACCTTGGCACCCGTGCCCACGGTGACGTTGTTGCCCAGGGTGGGGTGGCGTTTGCCGGTCTCGTTGCCGGTACCGCCGAGCGTGACGCCCTGATAGAGCACGCAGTTGTCGCCCACAATGGTGGTCTCGCCGATGACGACGCCCATGGCGTGGTCGATAAAGAAGTGCTTGCCGATCTGTGCGGCGGGATGAATCTCGACGCCGGTGATATGACGGGTGATTTGCGAGAGCACGCGGGCGAGCGAGCGATGTCCATGCTCCCACAGCCAGTGCTCGGGCACGTGGTTCCACTTGGCGTGCAGGCCAGGATAGGAAAGGAAGATGACCAGACCGTTTTGCGCGGCGGGGTCCTGCGCCTGGACGGTCTTGATGTCCTCGCGAATGGTATTGATAAAGCTCACCGGCCGCCCTCCCTTAGCGCCATGGCAATGCGATTCAATAAAGTATAGCGATTCGCTAGGGATTAAAAAGGACAATCTTGGCGGCTTTGCGCTACAAGTGTCAGTTATGCAAACTTGCTGGTAATGGAGTCATGCTTTTGTGGGGTTGCGCACGAGGGGGCACCGCAACCGTATACTGGTCAACTTGGACGTATCCGCGCCCACAACTGAGAGGTTTTACTTCATGGGTTTCATCAATTTTATCGCCGAGCTGCTTAAGGATCCGCGCACCGCGATCGCCAGCTGGATCGCCGCCGGCCCGCTTATGGCCTACGGCTGCGTGTTCCTGATCATCTTTATCGAGACGGGCGTGGTGTTCTTCCCGTTCCTTCCTGGCGATTCACTGCTGTTTGCTTCGGGCTTCTTTGCCCACAACGGTGGCTTTAACATCGTGGCCCTGCTGGCCGTCGCATGGGCGGCTGCCATCTTGGGTGATCAGTGCAACTTTATGATCGGTCACTTCTTTGGCAAAAAGATCATCGCTTCGGGCAAGGTTAAGGCCATGACGCCCGAGCGCATTAAAAAGTCCGAGGACTTCTTGGACAAGTGGGGCCACCTGGCTATTTTCCTGGGCCGTTTCTTCCCGTTTATCCGCACTTTTGTGCCCTTTATCGCTGGCATGGGCGGCATGCACTGGCGCAATTTTGTCATCTTTAACGTGCTGGGCGGCATTACCTGGTCGACGCTCTTTACACTGCTGGGCTACTTCTTTGGAGGCATCCCCTTTGTGCAGGAGCACTTTGAGCTGCTAATCGTTGGCATCGTTGCCGTGTCGATCATCCCGACCGTGGTCGGTCTGGTTAAGGCTAAGCTGGGCAAAAAGAACGCGTAGCTCGAGCCAGCGCGCAAACCGTGCAGTTGAGGCCCGTCACCGTTTACGGTGGCGGGCCTCTTCAGCTTCGGTCAAATGAAAATACTTTACTTAGTTAAAGAAAAGCGTTTTATCAGACGCGTGCGGGGAGTACAATCTCGTGCATGCGAATCGACGTGCCATCGGCTTTGATGCTGCTCGCGTGTCCCGTCCGGCTCTACGCTCCGGGCGTGCGACGTTGCGACGCGGTCGGCCTCGGTCCTTGCGTGCGGGTTCGCGAGTATGCAACTGTGTATGTAAGGAGCGACATATGACTGTCGAGAAGAAGGATATCGATTGGGGTAGCCTCGGCTTTGGCTACATGAAGACCGATTACAGCTACGAGGCCCATTGGAAGGACGGCGAGTGGGACGAGGGTGGCCTGACCACCGACCACACCCTGCATGTCTCCGAGTGCGGCGGCATCTTCCATTACTGCCAGGAGGTCTTTGAGGGCCTGAAGGCCTACACCGCCGAGGACGGCAGCATCGTCTGCTTCCGTCCCGACATGAACGCCGAGCGCATGTATAACTCTGCGCAGCGCCTCGAGATGCCCCCGTTCCCCAAGGACAAGTTCGTTGAGGCTGTCAAGCAGGTCGTTTCTGCCAATGCCGCCTGGGTTCCGCCCTTCGGTTCCGGCGCGACCCTGTACGTGCGTCCGTTTATGATCGGCTCCGGTGACGTGATCGGCGTGGCTCCCGCTCCTGAGTACACGTTCCGCATTCTCGTGACCCCGGTCGGTCCGTACTTTAAGGGTGGCCTTAAGCCCGTTAAGCTGCGCGTTTCCGAGTACGACCGCGCCGCACCGCACGGCACCGGCAACATCAAGGCCGGCCTGAACTACGCCATGTCCCTCAAGCCCACGATGGAGGCTCACCGCGAGGGCTATGCCGAGAACCTGTATCTCGACTCCGAGTCCCGCACCTATGTCGAGGAGACCGGCGGCGCCAACGTTCTGTTCGTGAAGGAGGACGGCACCCTCGTCGTTCCGCAGTCGCACACCGACTCCATCCTGCCCTCTATCACCCGTCGTTCGC
>CABUHP010000053.1 GCA_902491415.1 uncultured Collinsella sp. | reverse complement strand
ATCGACGCCTCGCTGCCCGATCCGGATGACCCGAGTGAAGATCCCGTTGCTGGTGTCTACTTTAACAACCTGAGCTTCTCCAAGCTCGACTGGTACCTGAATGCCGATACGCAGATTGGCCAGGGCATCAAGAACGGTGACGGCACATGCTCGTATCGCATCACCGTTACCCTGACGAACATCATGACGCAGGAGGAGGCCGGCAAGCTGCCCGACTACGTCGCGGCGAGCGCGCCCGATGCCGCGCGCGACGACGAGCGTCTGAATGTCTCGTTGTTTGCCCCGACGGGCGGCAACATTACTGATCTGACCGTCGAGGGCACCCAGTTTGGTCTTGGCGCCGCTACGTGGCATGGAATCCCCTTCTATTCGGGCACCGTTGACCTGCATGCTGGCGAGACGACGACGATCACATATACGCTGACCACGTCAGCCGAGGCGGGGGACAAGCCGCTTACGCTGCGTAAGACTCCTACATGCCAGGCGGCTCGCGACAGCGCGTCGGCGTAGGGTTTTTCTGGTAGCGCAGATAATCGAGTACCATTTTGGGGCGGACAGGCAATCTGTTCGCCCCTATTTTGTAAGGAGAGCGCATGAAGTACTTTGGCACCGACGGCTTTCGCGGTGAGGCTAACGTTGGGCTGACGGTAGAGCACGCTTATAAGATTGGCCGTTTTGTGGGCTGGTATTACGGCGCCAACCGCGAGCGCAAGGCGCGCGTCATCGTGGGTAAGGACACGCGTCGCTCGAGTTATATGTTCGAGGCGGCGCTGGTGAGTGGCCTGGTCGCGAGCGGTGCGGACGCCTATATGCTGCACGTGATCCCCACGCCGGGTGTAGCGCATCAGACCGTGGAAGGCTGCTTCGATTGCGGCATCATGATCAGCGCGAGCCACAACCCGTTTTGCGATAACGGCATTAAGCTCGTCAATAGCGACGGTTTTAAGATGGACGAGGACGTACTGGAGCTCATCGAGGACTACGTCGATGGCAAGAGCGAGGTGCCGCTGGCCACGGGCAACCACATCGGCGCCACGGTGGACTACATGCAGGGCCGCAACCGCTACATTGCCTCGCTCATCGCCAGCGCGAACTTTTCGCTGCAGGGCGTCAAGATCGGCATCGACTGCGCCAACGGCTCGGCGTCCTCGGTGGCCAAGCCGGTGTTCGACGCGCTGGGCGCCGACGTGCGCGTGATCAATGCCGCGCCTGATGGTTTTAACATCAACGTCGACTGCGGCTCCACGCATATGGAGCGTCTGCAGCGCCACGTGGTGGAGCAGGGCTTGGACGTGGGCTTTGCCTATGACGGCGATGCCGACCGCTGCCTGGCCGTGGACGAGCGCGGCCGCGTGGTCGATGGCGACCAGATCCTGTACGTGTGCGGCGTGTACCTGAACAAGCACGGTCGCCTTTCGGGCGGTACCGTGGTTCCGACGATTGCCAGCAACTTTGGCCTGATCAAGTCGTTGGAGCTTGCCGGCCTAAGTGCCGTGACCAGCGGTGTGGGCGACCGCCACGTGTATGCCAAGATGCGCGAGGGCGGTTACAGCCTGGGCGGCGAGCAGACGGGCCATACGATCTTTGGCGATATCGAGCGCACGGGCGACGGCATTATGACCTCGCTGCGCGTGATGGAAGTGATCCGCGCCGAGCGCGAGACGCTCTCGCAGCTCACGGCTCCGTGCAAGCTGCTACCGCAGGCGCAGGTGGCCGTGCGCGTGGCGGACAAGGACGCCGCGCTCGAGAACATGGGCGTGCAGAACGCCATCGCCGAGGCCGAGGCGTCGCTGGCGGGCGAGGGCCGCGTGCTCGTACGCAAGAGCGGAACCGAGTCGGTTATCCGCGTGCTGGCCGAGGCACCCGACCAAGCATCCGCCGATGCCGCCATGAAGCGCATCGCCAACGCGCTGGAAGCTCTGTAAGGTAGTCATTGGGTGTTCTTAAACAACTAGGTGGAAAGGGGGCGCCGCGGATTGGTTCCGCGGCGTCCCCTTTGCGTTGGCGTGTCGGTTATGCCTTACAGCTCGTAGAGCGTGGTGAACTTGTCCTGCAGGTAGCTGCAGTAGTAGCGGGCGTCGAATGCCATGCCGCAGGCGCTCTTGATGAGCTCCGGCGCGTCCTTGGCGCGGCCCCACTGCCAAATGTGCTCGCCGAGCCAGGCGCGGACGGGCGCCAAATCGCCGCTCGCGCAGGCACCGTTGAGGTCGACACCGTCGCGGCACATGGCCGGCACAAACATGGCGTCGTAGGCGCTGCCCAGCGCATAGGTGGGGAAGTAGCCAAACGAGCCGCCGCTCCAGTGCGTATCCTGCAGGCAGCCGCGCGTGTCGTCGGGAACCGGAATGCCCAGGTACTCGTCCATAAAGCGATTCCAAAGCGCAGGGATATCCTTGGCCGTAGCCTCGCCGGCAAACAGCATGCGCTCGATCTGGTAGCGCACCATAATATGCAGCGGATAGGTGAGCTCGTCGGCCTCGGTGCGGATCAACGACGGCTGCGCGATGTTCACGGCGCGGTAGAGCATGTCTTCGTCGACATCGCCGTAGACCTCGGGCGCGTGACGACGCAGCACCTCGAGCAGCGGGCCCATAAAGGCGCGGCTGCGACCCACGGTGTTCTCGAAAAAGCGGCTCTGGCTCTCGTGGATGCCCATGGAGGTGCCGCCCTCCAAGCATGTGCGCGCATAGGCGGGATTGACGCCCAGCTCGTACATGGTGTGTCCCGCCTCGTGGATGATGCTGTAGACGTTGGAGATGCAGTCGTCCTCGTAGATGTGCGTCGCGATGCGCGCATCACCCACGGCAAAGCCCTCGCTAAACGGATGCTCGGTAAAGGCAAGCGTGGTGTCGTCCAGGTCCAGGCCGACAAGCTTCATAAGGTCGAAGCTCATGGCGCGCTGGGCAGCCTCGGGCACGTGGGCGTGCAAAAAGTCGGCAGCCGGCTGCTGGCCGCGCTCGCCGATGGCGTGCACGAGCGGCACGACCGTGGCCTTGACCTCATCGCAAAACGCATCGAAGCTCTTGGTGGAAAGGCCGCGCTCGTACTGGTCGAGCCAGACATCGTAGGGGTCGCGCTTGGGGTCCATGAGCTCGGCCTGATGCTTAAGCTGGCCGACGATCTTGTCCACATAGGGCTCGAAGCTCGCCCAGTCGTTGGCCGCCTTGGCCTTGTGCCACACGGCGTCGGCCTCGCAGGTGAGCCTGGTCCAGGCTTCGGCCTCCTCGGTGGGGATAACGCTCGCCTCGCGCTGGTCGCGGCCGAGCACGCGGATCTCGTCGAGCAGCTGCGGGTCGTCGATTTTGCCGCCGGCGACGGTCTCGCGTGCCAGCGAGCGCACAAGTTCGACAGACTTTTTGCTGGTCAGCAGCTTGTGATGCTCGCCAGCAAGGGTGCCCATAGCATCGGCGCGTGCCGCGGCGCCGTTGGCGGGAGCAATGGTCGCGCCGTCAAACTCGGCAATCTTGAGCAGGTACTCGCGGGTCCACAGCTTGCCCTCGAGCTTGCGGAACTTCTTGACGGCCTTATCGACCTTCATGCCCTTGGGCGCCTTGTCTGCTGCGGGCCCGACCTTCTTATCCTTGTTCTTTCCCATACTTATATCCTTGATCTCGCAGGCCGGACGCCACGGGTGGGCGTGCGGCCAGTTTGCACAGCTACCTGCCTTGTACCCAGCGCGAACAAAACGGAACGCGGCGATACGCTCGCACAATGTGGTATCCTATAGCCCGATGCGTTGACGGAGAGGGTTTTGCCCGCCGCGTCGCCGGTAAGAGAGGGAAGGTCATGGGCTGCAAGCCTTCCTGCGGTGGCAAGGGCCAAGCGTTCACTCCCGAGCAGCGACCTCAACGGGCGCGCGGCCAGCGGCGGCGAAGCTCCAGTAGGGAAGCCGTGAGCCTCGCGATAAGGGGCGCAGAGTGGGCGCGGCGGGCCAGACATCCGCCGGGTCAAACAAGGTGGTACCGCGGAATTCAACCGTCCTTGGGCAATGTACATGCCCGAGGGCGGTTTTTTTGTTACCGAACCGGGCCGCGTTTTCGCAGCGCCAAGCGGCATCGGTCGCCCCGGCAAGCGAATGCGCGAGAGACGAAAGGGAAGACATGAGTCTGATTGATGATCTGGTCAAACTCGAGGAAGAGGCCAAGGAGCTCGTCGCAGGCGCCGACGACGCAGCCAAGCTCGAGGCTGCGCGCGTTGAGCTGCTCGGCCGCAAGGGCCGCATCACCGGCCTGATGCGCATGATGGGCAAGCTCGCCCCCGAGGATCGTCCCGTGATGGGCAAGCGCGCCAACGAGATGCGCCAGCTGATCGAGGGCATGCTCGACGAGCGCAACACCGAGATGAAGGCCGCCGCCCTCAAGCACGCACTGGAGCACGACGCCGTCGATATCACGCTGCCGGGCATCCGTCCGCAGATCGGCCACCAGCACCTGATCAAGCAGATCATCGAGGAGGCCGAGGACATCTTCTGCGGCATCGGCTACACCGTCGAGTCCGGCCCCATGGTCGACACCTCCTACTACAACTTTACCGCGCTCAACGCCCCCATGGATCACCCGAGCCGCTCGGCCCGCGATACCTTCTACGTGGTCGATAACAACCCCGGCAGCGTCGCACACCCCGAGGCTCACGCCCACGGCGAGTCCGACGTGCTGCTGCGCACCCAGACCTCGGGTGTGCAGATCCACACCATGGAGTCGCAAAAGCCGCCCATCTATATGATCTGCCCGGGCACCGTTTACCGTCCTGACACGGCCGATGCCTGCCACCTGCCGCAGTTCAACCAGATCGAGGGCCTGGTCGTCGACGAGGGCATTACCTTTGGCGACCTTAAGGGCACGCTCGACTACTTTGTTAAGTGCATGTTTGGCGAGGACCGCAAGACGCGCTACCGCCCGCACTTCTTCCCCTTCACCGAGCCCAGCTGCGAGGTGGACGTGAGCTGCCACGTGTGCGGTGGCAAGGGCTGCAACTTCTGCAAGCACAGCGGCTGGATCGAGATCCTAGGCTGCGGCATGGTCGACCCCAACGTGCTCATCAACTGCGGCATCGATCCCGAGAAGTACACCGGTTTCGCCTTTGGCATTGGCGCCGAGCGCGTCGCGGCCCTGCGCTACGACCTGCCCGACCTGCGCACGCTCATGACGGGCGATATGCGCTTCTTAAACCAGTTTTAGGCTTGCCCAGGCACCCCATCTTGGCGTTCAAACCGTCGCTCGCGTACCTTTAGTACGCGTCGCTCCTCTTTCACGCCAACCTGGGGCACTTGGACAACCCTAAGGCGAACGTCTTCATTTGATATTCCTCCCTTTGAGGAGATTAAGAACTAGGAGAGCTATATGCGCGTTTCTTACGACTGGCTCAAGACCATGATCGATATTCCGGAGGATCCCAAGACCCTTTCGGACGAATATATCCGTACCGGCACCGAAGTCGAGGCGATCGACACCGTGGGCGAGTCCTTCGACCACGTGGTGACTGCCAAGGTGCTCACCAAGACCCCGCACCCCGATAGCGACCATATGTATGTGTGCTCGGTCGATGTGGGCGACAAGAATCTCGACGCCGACGGCAACCCTGCCCCGCTGCAGATCGTCTGCGGCGCGCAGAACTTTGAGGCCGGCGACCACATCGTCACGGCCATGATTGGCGCAGTTCTGCCCGGCGACGTCAAGATCAAGAAGAGTAAGCTGCGCGGCGTCGTGTCCATGGGCATGAACTGCTCCGCGCGCGAGCTCGGCCTGGGCGGCGACCACTCCGGCATCATGATTCTGCCCGAGGATACGCCCTGCGGCATGCCGTTTGCCGAGTTCGTGGGCTCGAGCGACACCGTGCTCGACTGCGAGATCACGCCCAACCGCCCCGACTGCCTGTCCATGATCGGCATGGCCCGCGAGACCGGCGCCATCTTCGATCGCGATTTCCACGTTGAGCTGCCCGCCATCAAGGCCGAGACTGGCCGCGCGACGGACGATGAGCTTTCGGTCGAGATCGCCGACGAGGGCCTGTGCGACCGCTACGTCGCCCGCATCGTGCGCAACGTGAAGGTCGGCCCGTCGCCTGACTGGATGGTCAAGCGCCTCAACGCCCTAGGTGTGCGCCCGCACAACAACATCGTCGACATCACCAACTACGTGATGATGCTCACCGGTCAGCCGTTACATGCCTTTGACCTGTCCACCTTTGCCGAGCGCGACGGCCACCGCCGCGTGGTGGTCCGCGCCGCCCAGCAGGACGAGAAGTTCACGACCCTGGACGGCGAGGAGCGTGTGCTCGATGCCGGCATGGGCCTTATCACCGATGGCGAGCGTCCCGTGGCGCTGGCCGGCGTTATGGGCGGCATGGATTCCGAGATCGAGGACGACACCGTCGACGTGATGGTCGAGAGCGCCTGCTTCAATGCCGGTCGCACCTCGCACACCAGCCGCGATCTGTCGCTGATCTCCGACGCCTCCATTCGCTTTGAGCGCCAGGTTGACGAGACCGGCTGCGTGGATGTCGCCAACGTGACCTGCGCGCTCATCGAGGAGATCGCCGGCGGCGAGGTTGCTCCCGGCTATGTCGATGTTTTCCCCGCGCCCAAGACCATCGACGGCATTAAGCTGCGCCTGGCCCGCGTGCACGCCATCTGCGGTGCCGACATCGAGCCCGACTTTATCGAGCGTTCGCTCACCCGCCTGGGCTGTACCGTCGAGCGCGACGGCGAGGACTTTATGGTCACCCCTCCGAGCTTCCGCCCCGACCTGCCGCGCGAGATCGACCTGATCGAGGAGGTCCTGCGCCTGTGGGGTATGGGCCGTGTGACGGCGACCATCCCGGCTGCCAAGAACCATATCGGCGGTCTGACCCGCGAGCAGAAGCTCACCCGCAAGGTCGGCGAGATCCTGCGCGCCTGCGGCCTCAACGAGACCACGACCTTTGGCTTTGCCGCTCCGGGCGACCTGGAGAAGATCGGCATGTCCACCGAAGGCCGCGGCTGCCCCGTGGTGCTCATGAACCCGCTGGTAGCCGAGCAGACCGAGATGCGTCGTTCGCTGCTGCCGGGTCTGCTGCAGTCCGTGGCCTACAACGAGGCCCATGGCACGCCCAACGTGCATCTGTACGAGGTCGGCAGCCTGTTCCACGGCCGCGAGAACGCCAGCCTGCCCAAGGAGACCAAGTCCGTGGCGGGCGTGCTCTCGGGCCAGTGGAGCGAGCAGTCCTGGGACATGAAGTACCGCAAGCTGCGTTTCTTCTTTGGCAAAGGCATTGTTGAGGAGCTGCTCGCCCAGCTGCGCATCGAGAAGGTTCGCTTCCGTCCTGCCGAGGGCGAGGGCTACGCCTTCTTGCAGCCGGGCCGCGCCGCCGAGGTCCTCTCGGGCGGTACCGTGCTGGGCTGGGTCGGCGAGATCCACCCCGAGGCGCGCGAGGCCTGCGGCATCGACGAGGTCGTCGTTGCCTTTGAGCTCGACCTGGACAAGCTGATCAAGGGAGCCCGCAACCAGGAGAACTATCGCGAGTTCTCGCAGTACCCGGCTGTTGAGCACGATCTTGCCATTGTGGTCGACAACGCCGTGACTTGCGAGGACCTTGAGCGTCGCATCACCAGCGCCGGCGGCAAGCTGCTCGAGGGCGTGCGCCTGTTCGATGTCTACCGCGATCCGGTCCGCATCGGCAAGGGCAAGAAGTCCATGGCCTTCGCGCTCACGTATCGCTCGGACGACCACACGCTTACCAGCGAAGAGGTCGAGAAGGCGCACCAGAAGATCGTCACCAAGGTGTGCAAGGGCGTAAACGGCGAGGTCCGCTCGTAATCTTTGCTGTTCGGAACCCGCCCCCTGCGGGGTTTTCACGGCAACGTCCTCGCCGCTTCGCGGCTGCGGGATGTTGCCTTAGAAAACCCCTCTCGGGGGCGGGTTCCTGCGTTAACCTTGTTGCGAGCGGACCGCACCCTCTTCCGGATGACCGGAAAGTTGGGAGTGCATGGGCCCTTTATTGGGCGGTGCGTGGACCTGGGTTAATAACGTACGTATTGCAAGGACGTGCTGCGTTGTGGGCGGTGCGCCTTTTTGTTAGTATGCTGAGTCGGTGTTACGGATTGTTGGAAACGTAACACGCAACGTTCTGATCGAGAGGGCTCATGCATATTCCCGATAACTATCTGTCCCCGCAGACCGATGCCGTCATGGCAGTGGCGATGGTGCCTGTTTGGGTTCACTGCATCAAGAAAGTGCGCGCCACGCTCGATCGCGAGCACATGGCTTTCCTGGGCATCTGCGCCGCGTTCTCCTTCCTGCTTATGATGTTCAATGTGCCGCTGCCCGGCGGCACCACAGGTCACGCCGTCGGCGGCGCGCTCATTGCGCTGCTGCTAGGCCCCGAGGCCGCGGCTATCGCTGTCTCGGTTGCGCTGGCGCTGCAGGCGCTGCTGTTTGGCGACGGCGGTGTTCTGTCGTTTGGCGCCAACTGCTTTAACATGGCCTTTGTGTTGCCGTTTGTCGCTGCTATCGTGTTCCGTGCGCTCAACAGCCGTCTGCACGACAAGAGCTGGGGCACCTCGATTTCTGCCATCGTGAGCGGTTGGGTCGGCCTGTGCCTGGCGGCCCTGTGCGCGGCCATCGAGTTTGGTATTCAGCCTATGCTTTTCACCAACGCGTCCGGCGCTCCGCTGTATTGCCCCTTCCCGCTGTCGATTGCCATTCCCGCCATGATGATCCCGCATATGCTGGTGGCCGGTGTGGTCGAGGGTGTGGCGACTGCCGCGATCTACGGTTTCATTAAGAAGACGGCGCCGGGCATTATCGTCGGCCCCGAAGCCGCCGATGGCCAGCTTGCCGCCGATGGTACCGCCAAGAAGACTTCCCTAATCCCCACGCTCATTCTGGTCGCCGTGCTTGTCGTGGCTACGCCGCTCGGCTTGCTTGCCACGGGTGACGCATGGGGCGAGTGGGACGCCGAGGGCGCCGCGACCGCCGTTCAGGAGGCTGGCGACGACAGCCTGCAGGCTTCGGTCGGCCTCGATACCCCGACCTTTGCCGACGCTCTGCCCACGGGTGATTACCTGCAGGCCTATTCCGAGGAACAGGGCCTTGGCTTTGCCGGCCAGGCCGCGATGTATATTCTTTCGGGCGTGATTGGCGTGGCGGTGCTCACCATCGCATTCCGTCTGATCTCGCTGACGGTCAAGGAAAGCGGTGCTCATGGCGATAGCCGAG
>CABUHP010000052.1 GCA_902491415.1 uncultured Collinsella sp. | reverse complement strand
ATCGGTCGATGATTTCAATCCTGCGGCTAGCCGATGTTCTTCGCAAATAAATGAGGCTTCCATGGCCATGTGGCAGCTTGTCTCACCGATGGGTGGGAGCCGAGTTCTTTTCGGACGATTTGCTTGGCCTCGGCGTAGTCTTGGACGGGATCTGCCGGATCATCGAAATCCTCGACGAGATATTTCAAAGCGGCACCTTCTTAAACGGCGAACGTGACAGCGGTCCTCCCTGAATTCTATAAAATCACGGCCTGACTTGGGCGGCGAATTGGCGGAGCTCGTCATCGTCCATATCGTCGAAGTGCGGCAACTACGCCAGCGCGGCCCTCTGCTCCATCAGGTACCTACCGCTCGGAGACCTGCGAATCGTCTGCAAGATGTCCTCGGGGGTGAGGGCTGGGAAATCCATGCCCTCGGGAGCGGCCAAAGAGATGGATTCACCTGCCCCTCCCATGTGTTGGGACCTCATTCAGGGCATCGGCTGCATCCGGCCTTTCGCATTCGCCGCCCGGCCCTCCGGTCCCGCCCGGCTCTCCGGTCCCGCCCGGCCGACGGGTTTCCCATCTACGGCAAAACGATCGCACTTATATATATATATGCATTCCCGGATTGGGAATATGTTTCAGCCCACGCGAGCAAAGCCTCGGCGTACTCCGTGGTATCTCCGCTGCGCGGCTTTGCACCCTGCAATGCCGCGCAGCGGAGATACCACCTGAGACGGATGTCGATGCATCGAACCCGAGACAGGGCGCTGCGGCGGGAAGCCTCTCGCACGGACAATCTGCTCGATCTTGCTGCACCCGTCTTAAAAGGTTAGACAAACTTTTAATCGTACGACATCCGTCGAACAGTCGGGGGTACACACCACTATAGAAGGCCCACGGAACGGGGGGGCGAGATGGTCGGCGACGGGTTCAAGGCACTCTCCGGCCCCACGCTCCGCCAGGGAGGGCGTCGGGAGGGAGGCCGTAATGGGTGAGAAGGACGAGCGGCCGGAGCGGGTGTTCCCCGGCAGGACAGACCCGTGGTTCATAGCGGCCATGGTGATTGTGGCGGGCGGTTTATCCGCGGCGTGTATCGCGTGTTTCCTGAGCTCGAGTCCCGCGCTCCTATGGGGCTGGCTCGCGCTGCTGCCCGTCCCGGCCCTCGTGGCCCTGGCCGCCCTTCCCGTCCGCAGCAACCGCCTCGAGCTCTACGGCGACCGCCTCGTCGTCGTGTACGCTGGGACGCGTTCGGTGATACCCTACGCCCACGTGCGGGGCGTCCGGCGCACCAGGACGCTCTGGGCGGCGACGGCCAACTCGCTCGACCGCGTCTACATCGAGGCGCCCTACGACGGCGACGCCATCGTCTCGGTGACCGACAACGATGCCCTCGTGGCGGAGCTGGGGCACAGGTGCGGCCTCGGGCCATACTCCCATTTTTGAGAGAGGTGCCGTCGGGCCCCCCGAAAGCCGTCTGCATTTGCAGGCCTTTATTCGAAATCGGGCGGCGCGGCTGAAAATCCCCGGCCTGAACCGCGGGGCTTCATCTACATTCGCGCAGGCGTATTCACAATCATAAAAAGATAGGCACGGGCATCCGCGTTCGCGGAAACCCGTGCCGCATTTGCGTCACCGAGATGACCGGGTAGAATATATCTGAACGCTATTCCACATTCCCGTACTTGCGCTACGGATTTGGGAAAGCGCATGTCTCAGTCTCTACTCGACCACGGTCGCCTCGGTCGGGATGGCCCCCAGCACTGCCGCGTACTCGGTGGGGTAGAGGCGGCTTATCGTCTGAACGTCGCGGATGAGGACGTTGCGGTCGTCAGGCTCGGAGATGCCGTAGCCGAACGCCTCGAGCGTCTCGATCGCCTCGCGGATCTTCTGCTGGAACATGGGGCCGGGGTCCACCCTCAGGCCGAGGTAGCCTCGCCACAGGCTCGGCAACACGCGCAGCATGTTCTGGATCTTGGACATCGGCTCGATGTCGGCGTAGACGTTGAGCGTGACCATGGCGTCCTTGTGCCCGAAAATCGACTGCAGCGCCTTGATGTCGCCGCCGTGGCGGATCCACTGCGTCGCGAAGGTGTGGCGCAGGCCGTGGAACGTGATCAGCTCGTCGTTGGTGCCCATGAGGCCGTTGGTCTCCGAGAACGTCTTGAACGCCCTGCGGATGTAACTGGTGGTGGCGAAGGAGCCGTCCGGCCGCGACACGACGTAGCTGTCCGCGAGGTCGCGCAGGCCGAGGGCCGATGCCTCCCGGAGCCTCTGCGAATCGATCTCGTGGATCTCTTTCAGGAAGGGGAGCAGGCCCACCGGGTCGACGGGGATCGTCCTCAGGTCGTGGTTCTTGGTGTCCTTGATGAAGGAGCCCCTGTCCTTGACGTAGGCCACCGAGTGCCTGACCGTGATGAGCCCCGACTCGAAGTCGACGTCACACCAGCGCAGGCCGCAGACCTCGCCGATGCGCATCCCGGTGTGCAGGGCGAGCACGACCGCCCGCCTGAAGGTCGAGTCCGGCATCATCGAGGTCACCGAGTTGAGCTTCGGCACGAGGTCGGAGCGCAGCGCGTTCCTAGGCCTGGCGATGACCCTGGGCGCGAGGGCGCCGTCGAACGGGTTCCTCCCGATCGTGTCGTTGCTGCGCTTCAGCAGGACGGCGTAGAGCCGCTTGCCGAGCTTGAATGACTTGTTGAGCGTGTCCGGCGCCGTGCCCAGGGCGATCCTGCGCCTCGACCACGCGTTGACGTCGTCGGTCGTCACCTCGTTCACGGGGACCAGACCCAGCTCGTCTCGCTCGATGTGCAGGGCGCTGTAGTGGTAGTCGTCGCGGGTCGTCGGGGTGATCCTGTTCATCTCCAGGCAGAAGTCGATGAACTTCTCGAGCGCCTCGGAAAGCGGCAGCGCGGCGTAGTCATCCCGCTGTTCGGCGGGAAGCCCGGCGCCGATAGCGGCCCTCACCTCCTCGGCCTCGGCGAGTTCCAGCTCGACCTCCGACCTGAATTCCGCGAGGACGCGCATCGCCGCCGCCTTTCCCCGCGCGCTCTGCTTCAGGCAGGGCACGCGGGTGTTCCTGGTCCTCTGGACCTTCTTCCCGGTCATCTCGTCGGCCACCGTCACGACAGCCTGCCATTTGCCCTTGTTCTTCCTCACGCCGCCGGCTCCGCATACGCGTAAGGTTTTATTGCTGCATTTCTCGTTCTGCATGTCTGCTCCTAAATCCGCAGTTGATTAGAAACAGGCGGGCCCACCTGCGGGAACCCGGAGAGGCGACGATTCGGGGCTCCTACCCCCGTTGATTAAATCATCGGCTGCACCGCGCTCCTCAAAGCCGAAAATATGCTATCTGGACAGACCGCGCTGAGCTGGTAAAATTTGCAAATGCGGAAATGCGCTACTTGCGCTATCTGCGCGTGTTTTAACAAAATAAGCACAGGTCAGGGTCATTCTGACCTCGCTGGGGGTCAAGGGGTCGCTGGTTCGAATCCAGTCGTCCCGACCAGAAGTTTGCAGGTCAGGCACTTAGTGCCTGACCTTTTTTGTTTTAATCACCATGATTATTTTGCTTAAAGTAACAACGTTCCCGATCGATGTAATCACCGAATCAAAACGTGTACATTAGCCACCAAAATCGACATTTTTCGACATGTTTGGAGGCAGATGTACACGAATGCGAAATCCCCCGCCTAATAGCGCCCTCCACATGTCTGGACTCTCTATGGCTGCGCTGGATAGACATCGCCGGAACGGGTATAGTATCGAAAGTTTTGTCGTTAACCAGCGGGGGAGTCCTGTGGGCATCAAAAAGAAGATCAAAAAGGAGCTTATCGGCACTTCCGATTACCCGTCGAATAAGATCTTTACGATCTCCAATTTCATCACCTTTACGCGGCTGATCCTCACCCTGGTATTTCTGTACCTGTTTGTGACGGATAACAACCGCGTCATCGCCATCGTTATCTACGCCGTTGCCGCCTCCACTGACTGGATGGACGGTCAGATCGCCCGCATGACTAAGACGGTCTCATGGCTCGGCAAGGTCATGGATCCCATTTGCGACCGCGCGCTGCTGTTCACCGGCGTACTTGGCCTGGTGGTCCGCGGAGAGCTGCCCGTCTGGGTCTGCGTGCTCATTATTGGCCGCGACATCTATCTGGGCATCGGCACGCTTATCGTTCGTCATTATCACCGTCGCCCCATCGATGTCGTCTTCCCGGGAAAGATTGCCACAGCGCTGCTCATGACTGGTTTCTCGCTCATGCTGCTCGGTTTCCCCGTTATTGACGGCCTGCATGTTTTACCTTCATCCCTTACGGACTTCCCGGGCCTCAACGGAAGCTCGGTGCCCCTCGGCATCTTCTTTGTGTACGGCGGCGTGATCTTCTCCATGCTCACGGCTGTCATCTACTCCATTAAGGGCGGAGCGGCCATTAAACAGGCTCTCGCGCATCCCGAGGACGAGGACATCGACTTTCTGAACCCTGAAATCGAAGACTGATTCGTTGGGGTATGATTACGTACGGTTCATTATTTGCGGCAGGTCCGCGATAAGTTAGGGGTTGTCATGGACAACATGGTTAACAATATGCCTCAGAATGATAAGACCGCGGACGCTACCTGCGTATTCCGCGTGCCTTCAAGCGACGTCACCGTTCCCGACCTCATGGCCAACGTGCGCATCACCGCCCCCGTTCTGTCCATCGTCAAGGGTCCGCAGACTGGTGCCGCCTTTGAGCTCGAGGACGACGTGACCACCATCGGTCGCGATCCTGCAAACGGCATCTTCCTCAATGACATGACCGTTTCGCGCAGCCATGCGCGCATTATTCGCGAGGGCCTCGGCGCTCGCATCGAGGACTTAGGCTCGCTCAATGGCACCTGGGTCGACGGTGCCATCGTCAATGCAGCCCCGCTGCACGACGGTTCTTCCGTCCAGATTGGTACGTTTACGCTCATCTACCACGAGAGCACGCCGGAGCGCATCGAAACCGGTGAGTAGGGCATGGCCGAACGCAACTATCTGAGTATCGGCCAAGTCGTCAACCTACTTCGAGGCGCATACCCCGATCTTTCGAACTCAAAAATTAGATTTCTAGAGGATGAGGGGCTCATTACCCCTCATCGTACGCCTAAGGGATACCGTCAGTACTCTAAGGAAGACGTTGATCGCCTGGAGGTCATCCTGCACTTGCAGAAGACCCGCTACATGCCGCTCAACGTGATTAAGCAGCGCTTGGAAAACGCCACGGACCTGTCAACGCTCGCCTACGAGGTGGGCTTGCTATCCGATGTTCCGCTCAAGACGGAGCCCAAGGAGACTAAGCAAAAGCTGCATCCCATCGAGACCATTCCCGATATGTTGGGCGTCGAGATTTCATTTATCCGCTCGCTCGCCGAGAACGACCTCATTCGCATCATCAAGAGTCCGCAGAATCGCGAGCTTGTCGATGGCCGCGATTTTCCGATCATCCGCTACTGCTCCGAGCTGTCACGCTTCCATATCGAGCCGCGCAACCTGCGTCAGTACGTGTCTTCCGCCAACCGCGAGTCCTCGATGTTTGAGCAGGTGCTTGTGAGCATGCTCGGCATGGATACCTCCGATGACGAGCGCGACGCCAAGCTCGAGCGTGCGTTTAAGAAGCTTCACGACCTGACGGAAGGTGTGCACACTGCGCTGCTCAAGAACCGCGTTTTTGAGTCGCTCAACGCCGTGGTCGAGGACGCCGACATCGATGCACTCGATGAGGAAATCACTCGCTCCGAGTCCACCAAGGCCAAAAACAAAGAGATAGCCGCGCCGGCTTCGCACAAGGATTCTCTCGTCAAGCCGCTCAAGGTCGTCCCCCCTTCGCAATCCGGCACCGCCACCGCGGCCAAATAACCGCTGCCGCTTATCCGGCAACCCATTGAAAGGTCCTGAAATGTACGACTTCGAATCTCAAATCGTCGACATCCCCGACTATCCCGAGCCCGGAGTCATCTTTAAAGACATCACGCCGCTCTTTGGCAATCCCGAGGCGCTCAAAGCCATGACCGATGCCCTCGCCGAGCACTTTGCCGGCATGGGAATCACCAAGGTCGTGGGTCCCGAGGCTCGCGGCTTTATGGTTGGCGTACCGGTGGCTGTAGCCCTTGGCGCCGGCTTTGTTCCCGCACGTAAACCGGGCAAGCTACCGCGCGAGACCGTAAGCCAGAGCTACGAGCTCGAGTACGGAACGGATTCCATTGAGATCCATGCCGACGCTATCAGCTCTAAAGATACCGTGTTGATTCTGGACGACTTGGTCGCGACGGGCGGAACCGTCGAGGCAACAGGTAAACTGGTGCGAGATATGGACGCAAAGCTTGTCGGTTACGGTTGTATCCTTGAGCTTGCGTTTCTCAACCCGCGCGAGAAGCTCACGCCATCTGATGACGATGTGGAGCTCTTTAGCCTGGTGACGGTGGACTAGCCGTTACCCTTAGTTACTGGAAAGGAAGCTACATGCGCACAGCAAACACGCACAAAAACATGGCACGCTGCGCTGCTACGGCAACCCTCGCTTGTGTTTTGGGCTTGGGCCTCGCGGCTCCTGCCTACGCCGATACCGCATCCGACCTTGCCGCTGCTCGTACGAAGCTCGAGCAGATCGGTACCCAAACCCAGCAGATTTACGATGAGCTCGCAACGCAGACGCAGGCGCTCGATCAGACTGCTGGCGAGATCACGCAAAAGCAGCAGGAGATCGCCGATGGTCAGGCTAAGCTCTCGACCTATGTCGCCGGCGAGTACAAAACCGGCGGTCTGAGCCTGCTTCAGGTTCTGACGGGTGTCGACGACCTGAGCGATATGCTCAACCGTCTGTTCTACTACGGCAAAGTTTCCGATAAGCAAGCTCAGACCATTCAAGAGGTCAAGGAGCTTAAGCAGCAGCTCACCGATAAGCAGGCCGAGCAGGAAAAGAACGTCGCCGCAACGCAAAAGAAGGTCGACGAGCTTAACGCCCAACAGGCTGAAGCCCAGAACGTTGTAAACTCTCTGGATTCTCAGCTGCAGGCCGAGCTTGCCGCCGAGGCCGAGGCCAACGCCGCGCTGCAGGCCGGCATCAACGCCAGCACCGCCGAGAAGGCCACGGTGAGCAACGAGACCGCCGGTACGATCGAGAACACCAACAACGGTGGCCAGACCAGCAATAACAACAACCAGGGCGGCAACACTCCGGCTCCTACGCCGGCACCTGCTCCGACGCCGCAGCCCTCCACGCCTGCTCCGGCTCCGACGCCTTCTGCTCCGAGCCAGTCTGTTGATGGCGGTTCTGTTGTCTCGCGTGCATACAGTAAGCTTGGTTGCGCTTATTCCTGGGGCGGAATTGGCCCGAACAGCTTCGACTGCTCTGGTTTTGTTAGCTATTGCCTCACTGGTCGCTATTGCCGTCTGGGCACCACGGGAACCTTTATGGGCTGGACGCGTGTGTCCGATCCGCAGCCCGGTGACGTTGTGGTCAACTCGTACCACACCGGCATTTACATCGGTGGTGGTCAGATGATTCATGCTTCCGACTACAACACGGGTGTCATCATCAGCTCCGTTGCCGCCGGCATGAACAATAACTATATCTTTGTGCGTTACTAAGTATTCAGATAAAGCAAACGGATATGGACCTCGTGGCTTTGAGTCATGGGGTCCATTCTTTTGCCTTTAGTGCAGTCCGCTATCTAGTTTTGAATACTAGATAGCGGCCCAATCGGTCTGCAAGATGGCTATAATTGAATGGGAACGATTAGAAAGGACCCTCTATGAGCTGGGCACTTATCTCCGATTCAAGCTGCAACCTCCGCGATTGGCAACCGACCGCGCCCCATACCACCTTTGCATTTGCGCCCCTCAAAATTCGAGTGGGGGAGCGTGAATTCGTCGATGACCTTTCGCTCGATGTGCATGAGCTCAACTGCGCTGTTCAGGCGGAGACGAACGCTTCTTCGAGCGCTTGTCCCAGCGTAGGGGAGTGGGCCGAGCTCTTCAAATTGGCAGACAAGACCATCTGCATGCCGATTTCTGAGGGCGTGTCGGGCAGCTACAACGCGGCAGCCACGGCTCGCGATATGGTTCTTGCCGAGGAGCCCGACCGACAGATTCATCTAGTCAATTCACGCGCAGCTGGCGGCAAAATGGACCTCATTTTCTTGCTGTTCGACCGCTATCTTGCAAGCAATCCGAATGTCTCATTCGAGGATGCTTGCGCATGCTTCGATAGCCTTGAACAGAACAGCAAAATCCTCTTCAGTTTGTGCAATTACGAAAACCTCGCCAAAGCCGGACGTATCCCTAAGGCAGCCGGCGTCATTGCCAACAAGCTCAATATCCGCATTTTGGGCACGGCAAGTGAGGCCGGTAAAATCGAACTCGTCGGGCACACGCGTGGCGAAAAGAAGATGCTCAACAAGATCATCGACACTATGGAAGCCGAGGGCTTTACGGGCGGTGAGGTCATCATCGATCACGTTGAGAACGAAGCTGGAGCCCAGGCGCTTACTGATCGCATAGTCGAACATTGGCCCGGCTCCAAGACCATCATCATGCCCTGCAACGGCCTGGATTCCTATTACGCCGAGATGCACGGCCTCATCATCGGCTACGGCATGGGCGTAGCTTCAGGCAAATAAAGTCCAACCAAGCAAAAAAACGGGCGGGACAAAGCGACAGATGGCTCTTTGTCCCGCCCGTTTTATACGTCGGCTAGCTATTAAACCCGTTGAACTTGAGATAGCTCATCAAGTAAGCCTTCGAAACGAAGGACGATACCGCGCTACGCACAAGCAGCGACTCACGCGTTACCTGATGCGCCGTATCGGGAACCGGCGTCTGCTCGACGGAAAACGCCGAACGAATCGATGCCTCGAGCTGATCGACCACATAATCAAAGGCCGTCGGGGCATCGTAGCTCAAACGCTGAATGTTAAAGAGTGCCTGCACCGCAGCAATAGGTAGCACCTGCTTAAAGATGCAGATAGCGATCAGGCGGGCAATCTGCTCGCGGCCATATTGCTTTTTGACCGGAGCAGGCACTAGGCCGACCTTTACGTAGTTATTGATCATCGATGGCGTAATGATAGGCTGCTCAACGCAAAGGGACAGCGGCTCCATCCACAGCGCAACATACTCAATGACCTGGTCGCGGTAGAGCGTCACATTGGGCAACTGGTCATAGCGCGGCAGACTCAACGTATTGAGTTTGCGC
>CABUHP010000051.1 GCA_902491415.1 uncultured Collinsella sp. | reverse complement strand
GGGAAAGGGCCTATCTCTCAGAACGTCCTCGGACATGTCGGAAGCCCCGCTGCGCGCTACGCGCTGCGGGGCTTCCTCCGTCCTGCGGAATGTTCTGAGAGATAGGCCCTTTCCCGTTTCCGGACGGCCCTGCTCAATCGCCCTTGTGGCGTCGGGGCTGATGGGATGGGGCGTTAGGGCTTCTTTGTTGATGAGGGGTTAGTATGCCCGGGCTTGGTTGGGGAAGGTTTTGTCTAGGGATGCTTGGAGCTTTTCGAACGATGCTCGCAGGTTGAGGCTCTGGTCGGTTGAGCGTTTGGGTTTTGGGGTTGGGGAGTCGAGGAGGCCGTTTCTCTGTGTCGGGGGGAAGGAGAAAAGGTTTGCATGTTTCAGGGATGGCTGCCGTGTTACGGCATTGGAAGAATGCATGCTTATGCGGCCTCCTCGATGTCCACCAAAAGGTTGCGCACGGGGTGTGCTGCTAGGTCCCGTGCGCTGGCAGTATTATGCCGCGGCTGCTGCAAAGAAGCGCTAAAGAAAGGCTTAACCTGGTTTGGTGTTACGATGAAACTGCAGGTCAGAGGTATCGAGTAACACTCTTGAAAGGTTTTGAGCTTAAGGGCTTTCTAAGGTTTGTGACGTGGATGTGGCGCAGACGTGCGGAGCGTGTGAATGCTCGCTGTTAGCGCTGCGGCTCTGCAGCCCGCACCTGCTCGATGACCTTTTCCATGGTGGCGTCGATGCGGTCTTTTTTGAGCTCGCATTCCCAGATGGTTATGGGCGTCCAGCCCATTTGAGTGAGTGCTGCCACGGCAGCACGGTCGCGCTCGACGTTGCGGCGAAACTTTGCCTCCCAAAATTCAACATTGCGCTTGGGCTGGCTCGGATTGCACTTAGGGCAGCGATGCCAAAAGCAGCCGTTGACGAAGATGGCGATCTTGCGCCCGGGGAAGGCGATGTCGGGTTTTCCGGGCACCTTCCATTCCAGACGGTATCCCGTAAGGCCTGCGGCGCGCAGGCGCTGTCGTACGAGCAGCTCGGGCTTGGTGTTGGCGCGTTTGTTGCCCTTCATGGACTTTTTGATGGCGGCGCGACGGCGGACCAGTTCGCGCTCGTCAGCGGAGAGGTCCGAGGTATCGATGCCGTCCAGCAAGCCGGGCTTGGGACGCTTCTTGCTGCGGCGCTTAGGTGCGCGCTTGGTCTTGGTGGCGGGCTCGTCGGTCGCGGTGGCGTCGGCGTTGTTGGCAGTGCCGTTGGCCTCAAGCCGATCTTCCCTCAACTCAATCAGAGCATCGATAAGCCCTTTGTCGGCGGGCATCCACTCAACGGTGGCAAGCGAGGTGCGCGGAATCCAGCGGATATCAAGCTGGCGGTCGTGTTTCTGGGGCTCGCCAGACTCTTTAGCCAGTGAGCAGTAGTAGCACTCCATCGAGAGATGGAAATCGGGGTAGTTGTACTCAACGGTGTAAAAATCGCGCAGGTTGGTGACTTTTACCTGCAGCTCTTCCATGAGCTCGCGGCGTACGGCGTCCTCGGACGACTCGCCGCGCATGAGCTTGCCGCCGGGAAACTCCCAAAGTCCCTGCATGTCGCCGTAGCCGCGCTGCACGGCAAGCAGCTCATCGGATCCTTCCTTGCGAATGATCCCAGCGGCGACATGAACAGTCTTCAACAGGAGTCCTCTCTCAACATCAACACGCGGCAGGGTAGCTAACCGTACCTTACACAACGGTAAGGCAAGCGTAAGCCATATCGATGGTAGCCGACTCGTCTTCTTGCGACTATAGATGCCGTAGACTAATTGCAAGAAAGGACTCGGTATGCAAACCACGCACATGGCGACCCCGGTACTGGAGGTCGCGCATCTCGAAAAGGTATACGGAGCGCTACGCAACGTGACCCGTGCGCTCAACGACGTCAGCTTTACCGTCAACCGCGGCGAATTCGTTGGCATCATGGGCGCTTCGGGCTCGGGCAAGTCGACGTTGCTCAACTGCGTGTCGACCATCGATAGCGCCACAAGTGGCACGATCCGCATCAACGGCCAGGACGTTACGCGCATGAAGCAGGCCAAGCTCTCGCAGTTCCGCCGCGAGGAACTCGGCTTTATCTTCCAGGACTCCAACCTGCTCGATACGCTCACGGCACGCGAGAACATCGCCCTGCCGCTCACCATCGCCCGCACAAACTCGGCAGAGATCTCGACCCGCGTGCAGGATGTGGCCGCGCGCCTGTCCATCAGCCAGGTGCTCGACAAGTATCCCTACCAGATGTCCGGCGGCCAGCAGCAGCGCGTTGCCGCGGCTCGCGCGCTCGTCACCGACCCCACCATGATCATGGCCGACGAGCCTACCGGCGCCCTCGATTCCAAGAGCGCCCGCCTGTTGCTCGAGAGCCTGGAGGCCCTTAACCGCCGCCTGCGCGCCACGGTGCTCATGGTCACGCACGACAGCTTTGCCGCCAGCTACACGAGCCGTGTGCTGTTCATTCGCGACGGCAAGATCTTCACCGAGCTGCGCCGCGGCGACACCGACCGCCGAGAGTTCTTCGACCGCATTATGGAGGTCGTTGCCATGATGGGCGGTGAGGGCTCCGATGCTCTGTAAACTCGCTTGGGGTAACGTCCGCCGCGCCGGCCGCGACTATCTCGTCTACCTTTTGACGCTCACCCTGGGCGTTACGGTCTTCTATGCCTTTAACACCATCTCGATGCAGGTCGACATCGCCGGCATCGATGAAAAGGGCTTGGCGCAGGTTATGGGCAGCATGCTCGGCAACCTGACGTACTTTTTGGCCGGTGTCATGGCCTTTTTAATGGTGTATGCCAATAACTTCATCATGAAACGCCGCAAGAAGGAGTTTGGCCTGTACCAGGTGCTCGGCATGGGGCGCGGGCGCGTCGCCACGATCATGGCGCTCGAGACGGTGATTGTTTCGGTCGGCGCCTTTGTCGCCGGCATTGTGCTGGGTGTGGGACTCTCCCAGCTCATGACGTTCTTTACGGCCTCGCTCTTTAAGACACAGATCGCCAATTTCCACTTCTTTTTCTCGGTGCATGCGTTCAATCTGACCCTTGCCTGCATGCTCGTAATGTTTGTGCTCACGCTACTGCTGAACCTTCGCGCCGTGCGGCGTACCAAACTCATCGAGCTTATGGGTGCCGAGCGTCGCAACGAGAGCATCAAGACACGCAACCCCTGGATTGCGATTGCCATCTTTGCCGTGGGCGTGGTGCTTGTGGGCGTGGCCTATTACCGTCTGCTACGTGATGGGTTCCCGCTAACCGCGACGGACAGCAAGCTGCAAGAGGCCATGAACCAGTTTGGTATTACGACCGCTATGGTTACCGTGGGCACCTTTGCCCTGTTCTGGGGACTCTCGGGCATGCTTATCAAGCTGCTGCAGAGCCTGCGCGGCGTGTATTGGCGCGGCCTCAACATGTTTACCGTGCGCCAGCTTGCGGCCAAGGTCAACACGGTGTGCTTTTCGATGGGCGTCATCGCGATGCTCCTGTTTTTGGCCATCACCCCGGTGACGTGCGGTATGTCGATTGCCAACGTGATGAACGAGAACCTGGAGCGCTATAACCCTGTTGACGTGTCTCAGACGTATGTCTATTACACGCCCGATACGCTCGACTTCTACAAAGAGTCTTTCAATCCGTCTGAGGCCGATCGAATGGTGCTGGCCGATAGTACGGTCGATTTGTACTCCGCATGGCACGGCGATCGTATCGATCACGATAACGTTGCAGATGGTATTAAGGACAAGTCGGCGGACAACAACGACGAGACCGGCAAGAAGGTCGATATCTCCGATGTTGCCGGTGAGCATGTGCAGATCGATTCGTATCTGAGTTACCCGCTTGGCGGCTCGAATCCTTCGGTGACTCCAAGTGAGATGTGCAAGATCATGGGCGAAAAGCTTCCCAAGGCGTTCGGGGGTAGCAATGCCGATGCGATGGGTCTGTTTGTGACGCCGGCGAGCCAGTACAACAAACTGCGTCAGATGATGGGCGAGGAGCCGGTGCATATCGGTCACGACCAGTATCTGCTCACGTGTGATATGGGCGGCGAGCTGGTCGACATGTACACCAAGTATATGGCTGGCGGCCATACCCTCACCTTGGGCGGGCATGAGCTCAAGCCCGCAACCGATAAGTCGGACGAAGATACGGCGGCCATCGCCAACTCGGCGATGGGCAGTAATCCGGGTACCGTCGTCGTTGCCGACGAGCTGTTGTCCCAACTTAA
The DNA here is from genome assembly GCA_902491415.1 of uncultured Collinsella sp. Lineage (GTDB taxonomy): Bacteria > Actinomycetota > Coriobacteriia > Coriobacteriales > Coriobacteriaceae > Collinsella. Next base: position 4,983 of record CABUHP010000051.1, on the reverse strand, counting down.
TCTGCAGCCGTATTCCAGTAGCCTGCTCGTTAACTACAAACAGGGGATGGATACGACCGAGGCAGACGAGAGCATTAAATACACTTTGCTCGACAATCTGCTCGTTGACGGCAAAGAGCCGGGGGTGTGGGGAACCTTCATCACACGCTCCGAGATGTACACGCAAGCAGCGCAAATGAACGGTCTTATTAGCTACCTAGCCATCTACATTGGCTTTGTATTGGTCGTTGCATGCGCGGCGATTCTGTCGATCCAGCAACTCTCCAACGTGGCCGACGGCAGCCGCAGCTATCGTGTGCTGGCACAGATCGGCTGCGACGACCGCCAGATTCGCCATTCGGTGATGGCGCAGCAAGCGGTGTTCTTCCTGTTCCCGTTGGCGGTGGGCTTGGCGCACTCCTTTGTGGCACTTAAGGTGATCATCGAGCTGGTGAGCATTTTCGGCAATATGAGCATCGGCGGTACCGTGGGCCTCACCTGTGCAATCTTCCTGGCAGCATACGGTGGCTACTTCCTGGTGACCTACCTCATGAGCACCGGCATGGTGCGAGCCGCCATCGCCACCCGCTATAGCGAGTAACTCGTTCAGCTTGGAATTATCGTAGGTTGAGCATAGGTCAGCGAAAACGCCCCTAAGCGAGCAAGGTGACGTGAAAGAGGAGGGAAGCGTACTTCGGTACGCGACCGACGATTGAACGTCAGATTGCCGCTTAGGGGCGTTTGCAGCGTCGAGCCGTTACGCGGTTTGGTAAAACCGCGTAACTTCATCGTAGAAGCACGCTTGCGGGCGGCGGATGCTCGTCTCCTGTCGCCCGCTCACCGAGGCCCGGCAATTGCCTTAATATCTTAAGGACCTCGATTTGTCCAAGACTGAGCGAAGGAGCTCATCATGAGCGACGGAAAGAAAAAGCTTTCCTTCTTGACGGTCATCTCGACCATCATCTGCGTCGTCTTCGTTTGCGAGGCCGCCGCACCTGCTGCTGCCATTGGCAACCAGCAGTTCTTCTGGTGGATCTTCCTGATTCTGACCTTCCTGCTCCCTTATGGCATGGTCGTTGCCGAGCTCGGCACTACCTATGACGGTGAGGGTGGCATTTACGACTGGGTACGCGATGGCCTGGGCGACAAGTGGGGCGCCCGCATTTCGTACTACTACTGGGTTAACTACCCGCTGTGGATTGCCTCGCTGGCCACCATGTTCCCTGACATTTTGGGTATGGTCTTTGGCGTCGAGTTCAATCTGATTGCCAAGATTGGTATCGACCTTGCCTTTGTGTGGATTGTCTATCTTATGGGCCGCTCCAAGGCTGCCGACTCCGAGTGGGTCCTGAACGGCGGCGCCATCATCAAGGTCGCCGTTGCCGTTATCGTCGGCGCTTTGGGCATTTGGTACGCCATGGAGAACGGTTTTGCGAACGATATGTCCGCTGCCACCTTCCTGCCCGAGCTCACCAACACCAACGCGCTCGGCTACCTGTCGATTATCATCTTTAACTTCATGGGCTTCGAGGTCATCTGCACCATGACCGACGATATGGCCGATCCCGCTCGCGATATCCCCAAGGCTATCATCGTCGGCGGCCTGTCCATCGCCGTGATCTATCTGTTCGCTGGCTTTGGAATCGGCGCTGCTGTGTCGGCCGATTCCATCGATCCCGACTACGGCATGATTTACGCTGTCCAGACTATTGTGGGCGATTCCATGATCTTTAAGGTCATCTGCATCGCCTTCCTGATCACGCTGCTCGCCAACATGGCTGCCTGGTCCTTCGGCGTCAACTCCGTTGCTCGCTATGCTGCCGAGCATGGCAACATGCCCAAGGTCTTCGCCTCGATGATCTCGGATGACGACATGCCCAACGGCGCCAACCTGGTCAACGCCATCGTTGCCTCCCTGGTGCTGTGCCTGCAGTTGGTTCCCATCGACGCCATCTCCAACGGTGTCTTCTGGATGCTCTTCGGTACCTCCGTTGTCTTCCTGCTGCTGACCTACATCCCGATGTTCCCGGCATTCCTCAACCTTCGTAAGAACGACCCCAACCGTGAGCGTATCTTTACGTTCCCGTTTAAGGGAGCCATGATGAAGGTCATGCTGGCTATTCCCTGCATCGAGCTGATTCTGGCTATCGTTGCAACGCTGATTCCGTTCTCTGTCGATGAGATTGGCGATAAGGTCCCGATGATCGTCATCTTCATCGTGCTCTTGCTTATTGGCGAGGTTGTCCGCGTCGTCAGTGCTAAGGGCCGCGAGACCGAGTACAAGGGTCTCACTCCCGAGCTGGCTGCTCAGCGCCTCACTGAGGAGTCCGAGGAGGACTAGAGCACCCGGATTCGGGGCTCCAACCTTCCTCGCGTACCAACGTACGCTTCGTCGGGCTTGTCGCTCCCGACTCGGGACGTTCTAGCCTCTTCGGAGGCGTGCCCAAGCAACAGGTTTGCTAACCTTTCTCTGAGGTGGGTGTGAGCTATTGCTCCGGTAACCACCGCCCGCCCCAATCTCTCTTCCGTATCCTTCGTGCGTTTTGTCTCCGCGCACCGGGTTACGTCGTCGCTTGCCGGTGCGACATCCGTGAAAACCGGTGCCAGGCGCCCCGACCTTTGCCGGGGAACGGGCGCCTACCATCTCTTGGTTTTAGGCTGCGGGTAACCCGCCCGCAGCAAGCGATCGTTCGATTTGGAGGAAATCTTATGCGTACGATCACCGAGTCCGAGTCCACCCCTAAGGCCGATGGCTTCTTTATGCCTGCTGAGTTCGCCCCACAGGATCGCGTGTGGATGGGCTGGCCCCATCGCACCGATACCTGGGCCCATGGTGCCAAGCCGGCTCAGAAGCAGTATGCCGCCATCGCTCGCGCCATCGCCGAGTTCACCCCGGTCACCATGTGCGCCAACCAGGCCGACTACGCCAACTGCAAGGCCGCCTTTGAGGAAGACGAGAACGTCACCGTTATCGAGATGACCACCGACGACGCTTGGTTCCGCGACACCGCTGCCACTTTTGTTATCAATGGCAAGGGCGATAAGCGCGCCAACCACTGGCACTTCAACGCCTACGGCGGCCTCGTCGACGGCCTCTATTTCCCGTGGGACAAGGACGAGCAGATTGCCCTTAAGATGGCTGAGCTTTCCGGCTGCCGTCGCTATCGTCCCGATGACATGATCCTCGAGGGCGGTTCCATCACCGTCGACGGCGAAGGCACCGTGGTCGTGACCGACCAGTGCCTGCTTTCCCCGGGCCGCACCTGCTCTGCGGTTCTGGAGGAAGAAGAGGATCCCGAGTCCATCTGGCCCAAGTTCCACAAGAAGTTTGAGCCCTGGAGTGAGGAACTTCGCGCCTATATGGACGAGCACCTCAAGGATTACCTGGGTGTCGAGAAGGTCATCTGGGTTAAGGAGGGCATCGACCCCGAGGAGACCAACGGCCACATCGATGATGTCGCTACGTTCATCGCTCCGGGCGTCATGGCTTGCATCTGGACCGACGATCCCGAGTATCCGTTCTACGAGCAGTGCCACGCTGTCTACGAGCCCCTCTCCAACGCCGTTGACGCCAAGGGCCGCAAGATGAAGGTCTACAAGCTCTGTATGCCTGTGAACCCGCTGTTCATGGACCAGGCTTCCTGCGACACCATCGACGCCGACGAGAACGCCGAGCCGCGCGTTGCCGACGAGCCGCTGATCGCCTCCTACATGAACTACCTGGTCACCAACCACGGCGTTATCGTCCCGCAGTACGGCGACGAGAACGATCAGCTTGCCGTTGACACGCTCCAGAAGATCTACGACGAGGTCTGGGGCGAGGGCGTCTACAAGTGCGTCGGCGTTCAGTCCGAGCAGGTCGTCTTCGGTGGCGGAAATATCCACTGCATTACGCAGCAGGAGCCCTCGGCGTAACTGTCTGTCTTCCCGAGGCACGGCACCTTGCCCTTCAATCGTCGGGCATGACCCTTAAGGTCTATGCCCTCCTCTTTCGCGGGAATCTGCCGCACCTCAGAAACCTAGCCGGTCAAGCGGACCGACGTAGCTAGTTACCGCATTAGTCATTGGTGCCAACCTTGGCAACAATGCAGGTCGAAAAAACGTCAGCGAAAACCCGCCAGAGCGAGCAAGGTGCCTTGAAACGAGGCGGCATTGATCTTTTGATCATGCCGCCGAAGTTGAAAGGCAGATTGCCGCCCTGGCGGGTTTGCAGCGTCGAGCCGTTACGCGGTTTGGTAAAGCCGCGTAACTAAATACGTTCCGCGATCTCGTGGATGAGGTAGTCGGTCTTTTCCCAGCCCAGGCACGGGTCGGTGATCGACTTGCCAAAGACACCGCCGTCGACCGGCTGGTTGCCGTCCTCCAGGTAGGACTCGATCATAAAGCCCTTGACCAGCTTGGAGATGGACTCGTTGCGGCGGCAGCTGTCGAGTACCTCCTTGCAAATGCGATACTGCTCCAGCGGGCGCTTGCCCGAGTTGTCATGGTTGCAGTCGATGACCGCTGCCGGATTGGCATAGCCGGCATGCTCGGTATAGCGTTCGGCCAGGCGCTCCAGGTGCTCGTAGTGGTAGTTGGGGTAGGTGCGCCCATCGAGACCGATGTAGCCACGCATAACGGCGTGCGCGAGCGGATTGCCGTCGCACTCGACCTCCCAGTTGCGGAAGATGAAGCTCTGGTGCGCCTGCGCGGCGTAAATGGAGTTGAGCATAACGGTGGTAGAGCCGGCAGTGGGATTCTTCATGCCAACGGGTACCGAAATGCCGCTCGATACCAGGCGATGCTCCTGGTTTTCGACCGAGCGTGCGCCCACGGCAACATAGCTCAGCAGGTCAACGAGGTATTGGTAGTTGGACGGATAGAGCATCTCGTCGGCGGTGAAGAAGCCCGTTTCCTCAATAACGCGCAGGTGCATATGGCGGATGGCCTTGACGCCCTCGAGCAGGTCGTCGGGAGCCTCGGGGTTGGGGTTGTGCAGAAGACCCTTGTAACCGGTGCCCTTGG
>CABUHP010000050.1 GCA_902491415.1 uncultured Collinsella sp. | reverse complement strand
CTCCTGCTCCAAAATCGCCTTGGCAGCATCGGCCCCGCTATAGGCAATCTGGACATCAAAGCCCTCTTTTGTAAGGTAGATGCCAACCAAGTCGGCGATGGCCTTCTCGTCATCAACTACCAAAATGCGCTCGTTCATGCGTGCTCCTCTCGCGCTCCATTATGCCCGAGGCGACGCACGCCACACACAACAAGCGTGGGTGATTAAGTCGGCCTTAAGCACCCTTGTGCCCGTTCGGGCGCGGATGTGGGCCACGCACGCACGCGATGATCGTCGACGCCGGCAAACGATATACTCTAGTTCCAGAAGAGACCATCCCGTCGAAAGCGAAATCTGTGAAGTCCCTCACCTCTTTTGCAAAGCGCTCAGCCCAGCTTGCCGCCGGCTTTGTCTGCGCTATCGCCCTTGCCGCTGGCGCGCCCACCGTCGCCGGCGCCCAAGTGCTCACGACCGACAATGTTTGCGGCAAAACCGCCGATGCGCGCGGCATCACGGCCGAAAACCTGCCCGATATCGATGCGACCAATGCCCTCGTCATGGGCAAAGACGGCACCGTCTACTATGGGCGCGGCGCCGATGAGCAGGTCAAGATTGCCTCGATCACCAAGGTCATGACCGCAATCCTAACCGTCGAGAATTGCAAGATGGACGAGAAGGTCACGGTGAGCAACGCCGCAGCCACCGTGGGTAATTCGACCGCCGGCTTGCTCGAAGGCGACGAGCTTACCGTGGAGCAGGCGCTGCGCGGCCTGATGATTCCCTCGGGCAACGACGCCGCCATCGTGCTCGCCGAATATGTGGGCAAGAAGATCGACCCTAAGACCAAAGACGCCGAGGCCACATTTGTGAAGGCCATGAACGAGCGCGCTAAGAAGCTCGGCTGCACCGGTACGCTTTTTGAAAACCCGCATGGTCTGGACTTTGATGAGTGGGCTGGCGATATGCACTCAACCGCACACGACGTGGCGCTGATGATGCAGGAGGCCATGAAAAACGACACGATCCGCGAGGTCGTAGCGAGCGAGGATTCCTGGATCGAGGTCACGGGCGCCGACGGCACCGACCATTCGCATTCCATGGACACGCATAACTATTTTCTGGGCCAAGATGGCAACATCGGCGGCAAGACCGGCACCACCGACGACGCGGGCTATTGCTTTACGAGCGCCTACAACCGCGACGGCGACGAGATCTACACCGTTATTTTGAACTCCACCACCACCGATTAGCGCTTTACCGATACCGCCGCCCTTGCCAATTGGTACTACGGTCACAAGGTGACGGTCGCAATCGCCAACACGCAGGAAAAGACCGCCAACGGCAACCCGCTTATGGCACGCATTAGCCAGACAGATTGGACGGACAAGACGATCGACGCCACGCTCGCCGACCCCGCCGCACAGGCAACGGTGTTCTCACTCGCCGGCGAAGTGACCGAAAAAGTTAGCTACGATGACCTTTCGGGCACGGTGCATGTTGGCGACAAGGTAGGCAGCGTTACGCTCAAGCAGGACGGCACCAAGGTCGCCGTCATGGACCTGGTTGCCGACGAGGAAGGCACAGGGCCGAATCCCATTGAATGGCTCCTCGTGAAGCTCGACCGCTTGGGCCGCCGCATCGACAACCGCCCACTTGCGGCAGAGAGCGAGACCGTAGCCAAGGCTCCTGAGATGTAGGGCGCAAGAATAATAAGTCCACTGAAAGGAGGCGTCCGAAAGGATGCCTCCTTTTTGAGGGTTCGAATCCCCAGCCGCCTTTCTCCACACAAAAAAAGGGCCCCAAATGGGACCCTTCTTTAAATTCGTACTGGCGGAGAGCTGGGGATTCGAACCCCAGATGCCCTTTTGGGGCATACTCGCTTAGCAGGCGAGCACCTTCGGCCTCTCGGTCAGCTCTCCGTAACAGCCGTTCTATAGTAACCAAACAGTCAAGGATGGGCAAGAGGAAATTTTCTAATTGCCTAGCATCCTTTCCTCCTTGGAGGCTTCGCCTACCCCAGCGAGCGGTTGAGGGAGCCGAGCTCGTCGTTGCCCATGGTGCGCCACATTTGAAAGATGCAACCGCGTGCCAGGAAAAAGAAGCCGTTGTCGACCAGTTGCACAGCGGCATCTGTCAGCTGATTCGTCACGGCGGACACTGGCGGCAGCTCGAGTCCAGCCTTGCGGATGGTCTCGACCGCTTCCTCGAACGTCGGAGGCTCGCTAACGCCCATCTCGTTCATAAGGCCCTGCATTTCTTCCAGCGCGCTACTGCCCGACTCCTCGCCGCGCGGCACGAGACGGTAACAAGCCAGCGCCAGGTCGAGCTGATCGCAATTCCAATAGGCAAACGCCAAGCGATAGAACAGGTAGCCGATTGCAGAACGATCGCTGGCAATACGTAGGCCGTGGCGCGCCACCTCGATAATCTCGTCAAAGCGCTCCAGACGCGCAAGCACGTTGATGAGCGCAAAGTGCGATTGCATGGACGAGCGCGCCAGATCGTAAAGATGGCGCACCTCGGGCAGCGCTCGTTCAAAGTCCTCTTGCTCGGCGTAAAAGCTGCAGATCTCGTGCTGGGCAAAGTACAGCGCATCGGGCGCACGAAGGATTCGCACAGAGCGGTCTTCTTCCAACACCGGTAGCACCATGCGCACCAGCTGGTTATCGCAAAACTGCGTTTGAACCGGACCTGTCGCCAAAAGCTCGGCGACAGTGCACTTAGCCTCCAACTCCTCGACAAGACGGGAAAAGCCTTCAAAAGCACCTGTACGGTCTACTTTTGCCTGCTCGCGCAATTCAACAACACGGGCCACGTATGGGTCATCGTCCTCTTCCATGACCTCCAACTCGTCAGCCGTATCGGCAAGCAGCAGATCGCGCAGCGCCGGCGGCAGCGTGCGATGGTCATCACGCGGACGAGCATGAACCTCCGCAGGCTCAATCGTCTCCGGAGCGGTTGACTCATACGCCTCAAGCACACGCTTGCACGGCATATCGTCCATGTCCATGCTCTCAAGATCCTTGGCGACAGGCACGCAATCGGCCAGATAGGCCGCGCGCCCAAAGAAATACGTTGCAACAACGCGCTCGCCCTGCTCACTGTCGGGAGCAGCAATCTGCACATAGCAGCGCGTGATGCAGGTGCCCGCGGCAAAACACGCTGCCGCAAGCGTGAGTGCCACGCGCGCATCGTGCTCCGCGGCCCAGATCGCGCGCGTGTCCTCGTCCAGCTCGCGCCAGGCGTCATCCTGAGCGTCGTATTCACGTTGCAGCATGGCATCAACGACAGACTGCCCAAACCGAACGAGCATAATCCCCTCGGCAACGTTTGCCCGATAGGTATAGTCGAGCCGCGTGACCACGTTGAGCGCCTCAACGATTCGCGCAAAACGGGTGCGCACGTCCCACTCGCCGCCCGGCTGGCACGAAACCGTTCCCGGCTTGGCCCACGGGTTATCGCTCGAGGCCGTATCGAGCAGTCGGGGAACATCGTTGGTCGTCTTGGCGATATGCCACGCATCAAAGAGCGCGCAGCCCTCAAGGCTCGGCGAGGATGCCGCAGGGGCCAATCCAGCCCCGATGCGCTCGAGGATGCCGGAGAGGCGGCTGAGACGGCACTCGATGGCAAGCAGCATGTCAATCTCGTCCTGGTCCAGCAGGCTACGATCAAAATTGAGATAGAACAACTTTGACCGGTCGATGCGCGCTAGGCTCATTTCTGACTTGGCGGCAATGGTGCGCAGACGGGGCAAGTCGACCTCGCTCATAAGGGCGGCGGCATAGCGCTCGATACCGCTCGGATTCTCGGCATGGTCAACGCGGTAAAGCAGCGTCTCGATAGCATCGGGGAGCGGTGCCGTGTTAAAGCCCAAAAACACCTCGACCGGCTCGGGCAACTTTACGAGCTTGATCTTGTCGACAACGTTTTGCATACCCTCGTCGAGTCCGCCGGCGTCCGCCGTGTTCACAATAGCGCTTTCGGAGTTGGCAAATATCACGTAACGCAAGAACATCGAGGCCATGAACTCGCCGTAAGGAAGGGCGCGGGTCGAATTCCATGTCTCGTGGTCGGACTGCTCGCGCATGGGGCCTTCGGGAGAGCCGGCAGTTTGCGCACACGCGCGCATTGCACCGTTGGCTTCCCTTACCATGATCTCACCAATACCGGAATCCGACTCGTCAAGGACCAGTTCCATGTCGGGATCGTTGGGCAGCGGAGCCTCGCTGACGGGGCGGTCCACCTTGTACACCTCACCCGAAACGCTTACGTAGCCCAAAAGCGACACATGACTTTTGCCAACGAATTCGACGACATAACAAGATTCATGCTGATCCTCGCCAAAGAGTTTCCAGACCACGCCATATGAGCGTCCCGCAGGCTGCTCGGGCATCGCCGGAAAGCGCTTCTTAGAATCGAGAAACCTGAGCTTGTATGTCGGACGCTCTGCCACGAAATATCACCCTGATCGGTCGTTTGAAGAAGGAGTGGTCGCGAATAAGTCGCGACATCTACTCGGAATCTTACACGAGTCGATAAGAAATCGTCCGCTTCACGCCCGCGCCTCGACCGAGGTTCGAATCCATGCAGCGGCGACATAAAAGAAAAGCCCCCGTTGCCGGAGGCTTCAAGTTCAATTGGTGCGGCGTATAGGATTCGAACCTATGACGTTCTGATTCGTAGTCAGACCCTCTATCCAGCTGAGGTAACGCCGCAGCGCAAGACATATAAAACCACTTTAGCTTATTGGAGTCAAGCACAATCTCAAACTTTTTTGTGGAACGCAGTTTTGTCATGCTGCTCCGCATATACCGCTGTTCCCCGTACGATCGATTGGCTTTTCGATCACGTCGAACTTGGCATCAAGTTCCCTCAGGAGCGATCTCACCCGCTGGGCACAATCATAATCGGCAAACGAGATGCTCAGCATGCGCGCGACCTGGTTGGAAGTCCCAACTCCATAGAAGTGCTCCAGCGCCACAAGTCCCTCGTGCATCACAAAGGTCTCGACCACATGCGGCGACTCCTCAAAGCACCATTGTGTCAACGGACCCTCACTCGTCTGCCGAACCACCAGGCCGCCCATGCCAGACGGCTCACACGTTACAAGCAGGTACTCCCCGCCCTCGTCGCTCTCAAACAAAACCACCCGATCATCAAACAGCTCCATCGCGTCCCCTTTCTCTCGCTCTTATTTAGCAAAAGCATAGCAGGTAGATGGCTGTATACAGAACAGTTGTTCGTGTGTTTTCTATTGAGCTGTCCGCACGGCATGGTATGGACCTGCGCACGAAATAGGGCGCCCCCGAAGGAGCGCCCTTGCATATCCCCTATGCAGCCAACTTACGCGACCGGCTCGATCTTCTCGAGACCACCCATGTAAGGACGCAGGACCTCGGGGATCGTGATGGTGCCGTCGGAGTTCTGGTAGTTCTCCAGAATGGCGGCCATGGTGCGGCCAGCCGGCAGGCCAGAACCGTTGAGAGTGTGCAGGTAGCGCGAACCCTTGAAGTTCTCGGGGTCGCGATACTTGATGTTGGCGCGGCGAGCCTGGAAGTCACCGCAGTTGGAGCAGGAGCTGATCTCCTTGTAGGCGTTGTAGCTCGGCAGCCAGACCTCGACGTCGTAGGTCTGACGGGCAGAGAAGCCCAAGTCGCCGGTGCACAGGCTAATCACGCGATACGGAAGGCCCAGCTGCTGCAGCAGGTACTCGGCCTCGGCGGTCATGCTCTCGAGCTCCTCGTCGGACTCCTCCGGCTTAGCGAACTTGACCATCTCGACCTTGTCGAATTCGTGCTGACGGATGATGCCGCGGGTGTCGCGACCGGCGGAACCGGCCTCCTCGCGGAAGCAGGGGGTGAAGGCGGTGTAGCGGCGCGGCAGGGTGTCGGCGTCGAGGACCTCGCCGGCGTGCAGGTTGGTGAGCACGACCTCGGCGGTGGGGATCAGGAAGTTGTCGCCCGAGACGTGGTAGGCGTCGTCCTCGAACTTGGGCAGCTGACCCGTGCCGAACATGGTCTGACGCTTGACGACGATGGGCGGCCACCACTCCTTAAAACCACGGCTGGTGTGCGTATCGAGGAAGAAGTTGATGAGGGCGCGCTCCAGGCGGGCGCCGGCACCACCGAGAACGGTGAAGCGACTGCCGGAGAGCTTGTTGCCGCGCTCGAAGTCGAGGATGTCCAGATCGGTGCCCAGATCCCAGTGCGGCTTAAAGTCGAAGTCGAACTCGCGCGGGGTGCCCCAACGACGGCGCTCAATGTTCTCGTCCTCGTCCTTGCCGTACGGCGTGGCATCGCAAGGAATGTTGGGCAGGTGAGCCATGAAGTCGTACTGCTCCTGCTCGAGAGCAGTACGGCGCTCGGCCAGACCGTCAATCTTCTCGTTGACGGCGCGCACGGCCTCCTTGGCGGCCTCGGCCTCGTCCTTCTTGCCCTCCTTCATCAGGGCGCCAATCTTTTTTGACTCGGCGTTACGCGTGGCCTGGAGCTCCTCGACCTCGGTGATGACGGCACGACGCTCGTCGTCGAGCTCAAAGAACTTCTCGCGATCCCAAGACGTCTGGCGGTTAGCCATGGCGACATCGATGGCATCGGGGTTCTCGCGAACAAACTTGATATCAAGCATTAGATCCTCCGGCGATATACATTCCATTTAGGTTGCAACCTTGTACATGTATGGGCAAGTATATACTTATGAGCGTTTACGACCCAACTCAACTACGCAAGAAGGCACCCAATGGACGCAGTTTTTTCCTTTTTGTTTGGCACCCGCACCGGTTTTGCCATCCTTTTCGCCGGCGGCATCCTGTTATTTGCGATTCTTGCCTTTGTAATGGAGAAGCGTACCCATAAGATGTACGTCGACCGCGGACCCAAGTCCGAGGATGAAGAAGACAGCTTCTGGGACTAACCTGCCAAAAAGGGACAGGTTTATTTTGGTCGGTTTTATCTGGGCAAACGCAAGCGCCCCGCAACTGGAATTGAGCCAGTTGCGGGGCGCTTTTCACTAAAAGGACAAAACCGCAGGAAAAACCTGCCAAAATAAACCTGTCCCTAAATGGCAGGTTTTACTGGAGAGTTGCGTCGATTGCCTTGACCAGGGCGCTGCGCATGCCGGCGTCCTCGAGCGCAACGACGCCCTTGATGGTGGCACCACCGGGCGAGCATACGGCATCCTTCATCGCCGCAGGATGCTGGCCAGTTGCAAGCTGCAGCTTTGCCGTACCCAGCACCATCTGGCTCACAATGCGATAGGCATCGGCACGCGGGATACCGTGCTTGACCGCCGCATCGCTCAGGGCCTCGATTGCCATAGCGACAAATGCCGGAGCGCAACCACCCACCGTGCCGCCCACAAACAGCAGGCTCGTATCGAGCTCGACCACCGCACCGAGCTTGCCAAGCAGATCAAGCACCACTGTGCTCTGCTCATCACTAAGCGTGGAAGCCTTCTCACAAGCGATGACGCCCTCGCCCACCGAAACCGGCGTGTTGGGCACCGTCGAGATATGCGCGACGCCCGGCAGGACCTGCTCCCACTTGGCACTGTCCCAGGTCCAGGCAACCGACAGAACGACCTTTTTGGCAAGAGCATCCTTGAGCGGGGCGAATATCTTCTCGATCATGTACGGTTTGACCGCAGCGACCACGATATCGGATGCGGCGACAACCTCGGCGGCATCGTGGCAGGCGACCATGCCGCGCGCCTCGCAGCGCTCAACCAGTGCGTCGTAGCGACCCGCGCAGGCGCACATGTCGCCTGCAGCTACACCGGCAGCGATCCAGCCATCGGCCATAGCGCTCGCCATATTGCCAAAACCGACAAATCCAATCTTCATATCACATAGTCCTCTCAGGCACGTTCCTCAAAACGGAAGCTATTGTCCCATGCCATTGTTTCGTATTGCCGACCTATTTGTGATACGGCTCGCCACGGCTGATCTTGCAGGCACGGTAAATCTGCTCTAGCAGCACCACGCGCGCCAGGTTGTGCGGTAAGGTGATGCGTCCAAAGCTGAGCATCTCATCGGCGCGGGCGCGCACCTCATCACTCACGCCGTCCGAACCGCCGATTACAAAGGCAATGTCGCTGCTGCCTCGCAGCATAAGATCGTCGAGCCGCGCCGAGAGCTCCTCACTCGAACGCTCCTTGCCCTCGATAGCTAGCAGGATCACATGCGCCCGAGACGGCAATGCAGCAAGAATTGCCGCCCCCTCCTTGTCGCGTGCGGCATCCACGCCGCCCGCCTTAGCCGGGTCGATATCGGCCACCTCGCGGATATCAACCTTGGCATAGGCACCTAGGCGCTTGGTGTACTCAGCGCACGCGTCCTTCCAAAAGCGCTCCTTGAGCTTACCGACGCAAACGACGGTGTATTTCACGCGCGTCTACTCCTTCGAATCGTTTTGAACTTTGCTGGCTGTCAGCATCTGCTCGAACATCGAGGCCGACTGCGAGAAATCGCTCGGCAGCACGACCGTCGAGGTTTTACCCGTACGAGCGAACTCCGTCATCATCTCGGACCACTGCGTAAACATGAACAGCTGGTTGGCCTCGTCGTTACCGACTCCCGTCTCCTGGATGATCTCGAGCGAATCCTTGATGCCCAGCGCGATGGCCTTGCGCTGGTTGGCGATGCCCTCGCCCGCCTTTTCCATCGCCTCAGCCTCGGCGGTCGCCTCGGTGACGCGCTTGATGCGGTCGGCCTCGGCGAGTTCCTGCGCGGCAGCGCGCTTTCGCTGGGCGGCATTGATGTCGTTCATGGAGTTCTCGACCTCGGTCGGCAGCGCGATTTTGGTGATGAGTGTCGACACGAGGGTGAAGCCGTAGGCAGCCATCTGCTCGGACACGGTGGCATTAACGTCCTTGGCGATGTCATCCTTCTTGGCAAAGACCTCATCGAGTGTGTAGACGGGAATCGAAGAGCGCAGAGCGTCGGTGATGAAGTCACGCATCTGGTCGACGGGCTCCTGCAGCATGTAGTAGCTCTTGTAGATACCCGAATCTGCCGGGCCGGCGCCCATGTCATAGCTCACGTGGTACTGAGCAGAGACCTCAAGGCCGATGGTCACGTTGTCCTGGGTCTTAACGTCGATGCCAAAACCGTTTTTCATGGTGCGCAGACTCACCGTGGCGGCCTTGCGGTCGATCACGGGCACCTTCATGTGGAAGCCCGCGTTGACGATGCGGTTAAACTTGCCCAGACGTTCGATGATCACGGCATGCTGTTGTTCAACGACATAGCAGGCGTTGGGAAGCAG
>CABUHP010000049.1 GCA_902491415.1 uncultured Collinsella sp. | reverse complement strand
GGACGCCGCCCTCTCAAGGCGGAGATCACCAGTTCGAATCTGGTACGGGCTACCACGTATCTGATACCCGGTCTTCCCATGGAAGGTCGGGTTTTTTATTTTCAAACAACCGTCTGCAATTCCCGTTTGAACCAGAGCTTTGCGTTCTGCCTATGGCCCTTACGGGTACAATATGCAAGATATTTTGACTGTTAGAAGGAGTCTCATGACGGAGTCCTCTCAGCATACGTCTAAGCCCCAGGTTGAGGTTGAGGCCTCGGGCGGAGATGACAATAAGAGCGCACGCCGCGGAGCCATCTTTATCGGCGTCGTGCTGGTGGGTTATATCGTCTATCTGGTGGTAACCGGGCAGATGGGGCAGTTCTGGGCCGCTATGTCGAGCGTCCAGGCGTCATGGCTCTTTGTTGCGTGTTTTTGCATGTTCATGTATCTGTTCTTTGGCATTGTGGCCTATGCGATCGCTGTCTGGCTCGACCCCAATTCACCCGTCGGCATTCGCGACCTGATCTCGGTCGAGGCGAGTGGCATCTTCTTTGGCAACCTGACGCCCATGATGATGGGCTCGACTCCCGCCCAGATCTACCGCCTGACCAAGGCGGGCCAAAACGTGGGCGAGGCCGGCGCCACGCAATTCACGCGTTTTATCGTGTACCAGTTTGGCCTCGTTGCCTGGGGCGCTATCCTACTGCTTGCTCGCATGCCGTTTTTTGCCGAGCGCTATGGCGACATGACGCTGCTGTGCGTCTTTAGCTTTGGTGGGCACTGCTGCATCTTGCTGGGCATCTTCGCCGTCGCGCTCATGCCTAAGACCGTCACGCGCGTCGCCCATTGCATCATCAATTGGCTTGAGCGCATTGGTGTCTCGGCCACTAAGATCGAGGGATGGCGCTCGTTTGTCGATGGCGAGATCTACTCCTTCTCCGAGAAGTTCAAGCTTTCGGCCGGACATTTTTCTTCCATGCTGCTCACCGTGTTTATCACCATGCTGCAGCTCGCGTTTTTCTATCTGGTTCCGTATTTCCTGATGCTTGCCTTTGGCCACCACGAGGTCGACTTTTTCTCGGTCATGGCCGCGAGCGCCTTTGTCCAGCTGCTGAGCTCTGCGGTTCCCTTGCCCGGCGGAACTGGTGGCGCTGAGGGCGGCTTTGCATTGTTCTTGGGTCATTTCTTTGGGTCGGCTTCGACCGCCGGCTATCTGCTGTGGCGCCTCATTACGTTTATTGCGCCGACCATTTTGGCTGCGCCCCTGCTGGGACTTAAGAGCGCCCACAACGAGAGCATCCATGCGCGTTGGGATCGTGTGATGCGCAAGCTCGGCCGCACGCCTCAGACGCCCTCTGCGCCCACTAAGCCGCACCCCACGAATGCTGTTACCGTTGATCCCAAGAAGCGCGCTCAGAAGGCTTCTGGGACCGCTAAGCCGGCTCATAAAGCCTATGTGCGCCAGACAGGCGATGGTATTCGCGTATCTCCGTCGGCACTCAATAAGAAGAAGCATCCCAAGTCGCAGTAGGGCAGTCGTGCGTTCTTCATGATGCGGGGCATATTTGTGCTGTATGGGGGATAATCCTCTTACGTAGATTATCTCTCATCTGTTGATGAATGCTCGCATATCGAAGGGACACGCCCATGGCAACCAGCAAACCGCGTCTTGACCGCCGCATCGTTCGCAGCCGTAATGCCATCCTTTCGGCTTTCGAGCGCCTGCTCATGGAAAAGCCGCTGGCAGACATTACGGTGAGTGCCATCGCGCGCGAGGCCAATGTCGACCGCAAAACCTTCTACGTGCACTTTGGCACGGTTGACGGCCTGCTCGATGCCATTGCCGTCGATGTGGTGGAGATGATTGTCGACTCGGTCGAGAAAACGCTTGCTTCCATGGACGGCGACACCAACGAGCGCGCCCTGGGCGCGGCGGCGACCTTCTTTAAAACCGTTAACGAGGCACTGTGCAACAACTTGGTGCTCAATCGTCAGCTGATCGAGAACATTCCGCTCGATGATTTTATGGCTCGTCTTCGTGCGCCGCTCGAGCATGAGATTGCCGAGCGCGATCTGCTGCCTCAAGGTCTCAAGGACGAGATGTTCGACTACTATCTGGCGTTTTTGCTGTCGGGTATTATCGGTATCTATCGCACGTGGGCGCTGTCTGACGGTTCGGTTCCCATCGAGCGCGTCTCTGAGGTCGCCAACGATCTGACTCTCAATGGTCTGTCGAGTCTGGAATCTCGCTTGGATTAGGCCTAGTTGGGCTCGTCGGCGTGGCAATTCCTGTTCACGAGGTTCTCCGGCGCCTTGTAGACCCCGCCGGCGTAGGAGCTGTAGCCTGAGGATCCTTAAAAGAAAGTCCAGTTTATTCTTCCCACTCCAAATGGGAATCCTCCGATGCGCCTTCGCACGCTCGCATGACCTCGATACCATGCGAGCGTGCAAACTCGACGAGCTCTGCGTTGCGGGCGTTTATGGTGCCGAAGGCGGCGGGGCACACGATAAGGCACGCGCAGTGGACGAGGAGCTCTTTGGCGCGGGCTATGGTTTTATCCCCGATCGGCTCGAAGGCGCGCTCGGCCACGCATTCCGTCGCCAGGTCGCGCGCGAGCTCGCAGTCGATGTCCCCTTCGTGCAGAACGCCCGCGTAGAACGCCTTGCCCTGCCGGATGAGCTGGCGAAACACAGCCGACCCCGTACCTGCGCCGGCGATGACGAACGTGTGCGCATCGCCGTGCGGGTGCCCAATTTCCACGCTGCCGAAGCGCTCGTTGAAGGTGCCATGTTGAAGGCCGTAGAGCTCGCCAATTGTCTCGCGCGTGAATATGTCCTCGGGTGCGCCGGCGCGGAAGACCCGGCCGTCCTTCACGCAAATCACCTTGTCGGCGCTTTTCTGCGCGAGTTCGAGTTCGTGGATGGACATGATGACGGCCACATTCCGCGATTTCGCAAGGTGGCGAAGTATTCGCAGCAGGTCGATCTGGTAGCGGATATCGAGATACGACGTGGGCTCGTCGAGCACGAGCACGCGCGGATCCTGCGCGATGGCGCGTGCGAGCATGACGCGCTGGCGTTGCCCGTCGCTTATCTGCATGAAGTCGCGCTCGGCGAACTCTTCCACATGTGCGGTTTTCATGGCCTCGTCGACCCGACTATGGTCGTCGGGCGAGAGTGTGCCCATTCGCCCGGTGTAGGGATGCCTTCCCGCCTCTACGATATCGCGGCAGGTGAGGAGCTCGGTCCGGGCTCGATCTGTCAGCATAACGGCAAGGTTCCTTGCGAACTCCGCCGTCTTCCATCGGGAAATCTCCCGCCCGTCGAGCTCGACCGCGCCGGCAAGCGGTGCCAGATGGCGTGTGATGGTTTTCAAGATGGTCGACTTGCCCGAGCCGTTCGGCCCGATGAGCGCCACGACGTCGCCCGCGCGAACCTCCAGATCGACGCCTTCGACTACGACCTTCTTGTCGTAGCCCGCCGACAGGTCGCTTATGCGGAAAAGCGGCGCTCCGTCAGCCTGCGTTTCGACCGGGGTTTCGAGGTTCGACTCCCCTCCGAGCGTTTTGGGCTGCGGCACGAATTTCCCCATCTACCTCACCCGCTTCTTCAACATGAGCGCGATAACCACCGGCGCGCCGAAGATGGCGGTGACGGCGCTGATGGAAAGCTCGACGGGGGAGAACAGCGTGCGCGCGATTAAATCGCAGCCCGCGCAGAAGATGGCGCCTCCCAAGAAGCACGCAGGAATCACGCGGATGGGCTTCGACGACTTTAGCGCCGACTTAACGAGATGCGGAACCGCGATGCCTACGAACGACACCGGACCAGCGAACGCGGTCACGCAGGCGGAGAGCATGCTCGCTAGAAGGACGAGCACCACGCGGAAGCATGAGACGTTCACGCCGACGCTTTTCGCGTAGGCTTCTCCCAGCTGGAAGGCGGAAAGGGGCTTCGATATCGCGAATACGCATGCGCTCACGGTGATCACCACGACCGCGATGACCGCGACGTCGTCCCAGCTCGAACCCGAGAAGCTACCCAAGGACCAGTTGTGCAGGTTCACGATGGACTGGTCGTCGGCGAAGGCGATGAGGAAGTTCGTCGCCGCCGAGCAGATGTATCCCACCATGACGCCCGCCACGATGAGCATGGCCATAGAGCTTATGCGCCGTGCTATGAGGAGCACGAAGCCGATGGTGATAAGCGAGCCCAGAAATGCTGCGGCCACCATGGCCGGCGAGGACATGGCCTGGTTCGCGCCCATAAGCGCGACGACGAACTTTGCGCCCGAGGAGACGCCCAAGATGAACGGGTCGGCGATGGGGTTGTTGAAAAACGTCTGCAGTAGGAACCCGGAGAGCGAAAGTGCCCCGCCGAGAAGCACGGCTGAAAGCACGCGCGGCAGACGAATCTCCCAGATGATCTGGATTTCCATGGAATTGGCCGCGCCGCCCGAAAGGATGCCGGGGATGTGGTCTGCGGGCACGAGCACGCTCCCGATGCACAGGTTGGCCCCGACGAGCACGATGAGGGCAACAGCGAGCAGCGCCGTCACGACGCGACACCGCGCGGCGCGCCCCGATTCGTCGTATGTCATGGAAAGCCGGCTTCTCATGGCGCTAGCCGAGCTTCCTCAGATAATGGAAGTTGCTCGCGTCATCGCCGGTGAACGCCCCGTGCAGCTCGTCGATAATGTCGGCGGTAGAAGTCATCTGCTGGTACATGTCGGCGCTTGTGACCCAGACGTTGCCGTTCTTCACGGCTTTGAACTGCGACAATAGCGCGTTTTTGCCTACGAAGTCGTTCAAGGTGGCAACCGATTCGTCGATGGTGCCGTTGTAGACGATAATGTCGGCATCCTTCGCCGTCGCGTAGAAGCGCTCCATTTCGAGCGTTACTGACGAACCTGACGTCGACGCCGCCTGCGCGTCATCGAGCGCGTAGTTGCCGCCTGCAAGCTCGATCATCTGCGCCACGTAGTCGCCCGCCCGCCGCGTGACGGCGGCCCCGTTCGAGTTAATGTAGAAATACGCCACGGTTTTACCTGACGACGCGAGCCCCGACGTTTGCTCGACGCGGGCCTTCTGCTCGTTGAACAGGTGCGCGGCCTCGTCTTCCTTGTCGAACAGGACGCCGAAAAGCTTAATCCACTCGACGCGCCCGAGTGCTTCGGGCTCGCTCGACGACTGTTCGGTGAGCACTACGAGCCCGAGCTTCTGCAGCTTTTCCTTCACATCGGGCGTGTGGTTGATCATGGTGTTCTCGATGGCGAGCGTGCAGCCCGAGGCCGATATTCGCTCGTAGTCGGGCGCGCTGTACTTGCCGCCGTAGGTGATCGCCCCACTTTCGAGCGCGCTTTTGAAGCCCGCGACCGAGCAATCGCCGGCCTTCGTGCCCGACATGAGGATATTGTCGTTCGCATCGAGCGCGTCGACCAGGCACATCGTCGCCGACGACACGAGATACACCTTGTCGGCGGGGCGCCTTATGACCGCGATATCGGAGCTCAACCCATCAGGTACCTTCGCATCTTGCGGCACCACGAGGAAGCGCTCCCCGTTCGAAACGCAGATAAGCCGCAGGCCGCCTTCGAACTCGTCGACAGTGAAGTGCTCGGCGTATTCAAGCTGAAGCGCCCCCGTCGGCTCCCAGCCACAGCCCAAATCGGCGTTGTGGAAGTCGGCCGCGGCGCTTGAAGTCGTTCCCGCAGGGGAGCCGCCGCTTGCATCGTCGCCCGTTTTCTCCTTCATGGTGGATGAGTCGAAGTGGAGCGTGTAGTCGATGGTGTGCGGCGTCGACATGGCGACGGTCTCGGCCGACACGGCGATGTCCTCGTCGAGCGTGACGGGTATCTCGAACGTGGAGTTGCCGCCGTCGTTTATGGGCGCGTAGTCCACGCCGTCGACGGTCATCTTGTCGTAGTTCGAACTCGACCAGGTGATGGTCGCGGTGTAGGTGTCGCCATCCTTCACAATTGTGGTTGGTGAAGCGATGCTTGCGCGCCCTGACCCGCCGGAAAGCGAGACGCTCACAGTGTATTCCTGAGAGCCCGTCGTGGCACCGGTCGCGTTCGGGCTCGCACTGCACCCCGCGAAGGGAAGCGCGAGCAGGGCGACGAGAACGCAGGCGATCGCGCGCGCTGCGATGCTGTGGCGCTTTCTGTTTTCCCCCTTGGGAAGAATCGACCGCATGGCGTTACTTCAGTGCGTCGGCGCGCAGATCGACGCCGGCGGATTCGAACACGAGCGTGCGGTCGTACCACTGCTCTTTTCTAATACTCCACGCGGCGCAGGCGGTGTCCTCGTCGAGCGCTTCAACGGGCACGTCGTAGGTGTACTTGCCTTCCGCGTTTTCCACATAGGGGATGAAGTCGGCCTCGCTCGCGGCGGCAGCCTCGTCACCCGTGCCCATGAAGAGCTTGCCGTAGCCCGTGCCGGAAAGTGTCATCACGCAGTGCATGGAGCCGTTTTCCACGATGAGCTGGGCGTCCACAATCCTGAACATGTTCGAGCTGGAATCTACGGTGATCGGATAGGTGCCGTCGGCCACCTTGTCGGCGGTGATGGGGGCAGCGCTTGCGCCCTCGGGCGCATCGGCCGCCTGTTCGGTCTTTTCCTGGGAATCGGCATCGCTTGCCTTTGCGCTGTCGATTGAATTTCCGCCGCAGCCGGCGAGCGAGAACGCGAAAAGCGCCGCCGACAGGGCGAAGGCGAGGGTTTTCTTCAACATGGAGGGGGTTCCTTTCAATCGCTTCGACCGCCCGCGCCGTGCGGTGGGCGGGCGGGATGCGAATGCAACGGGCATGCGCCGTCGGTCGGGGAAGGCGCATGCCCGTTGCACGGGGACGCGACCGGCGCCCCCGTGCGCGGCGAGTTTACAGCTTGGCGATGGCGTCGTCCACGTGCGAGACGTAGATGTCGTCGACCGCGACGTTCTGTCCCAGACCCTGGAGCAGGCACGTCACTTCGAAGCCGGCGGCCACGAACTTCGCAGCCCAGCTGTCGGGGTCGGTCTCGTCTGCCATGTCGTTGTTCGCGTGGTCGCCCGCGACCACCATGAACGGCGCGAGCACGGCCTTCTTGTAGCCTGCGGCGCTCGCGGCGGCGATAACATCCTCGCAGGTCGGTTCAGCCTCGACGGTGCCGACGAAGAACTGCGTCAAGCCCTCGTTCTTAAACACTTCCTGCATCTTGGCATAGTCGGCGTTGGAATCGGCTTCGGTGCCGTGGCCCATGAGGCACAGCGCCGTCTTGCCGTCGTCGAAGGACGCCATGTTCTCCTTAATGGCTGCGGCCACCTTCTTGTAGTCGTCGTCGGAGGTGAGCAGCGGGTCGCCGAGCGAGATTTTGTCGAACTTGTCGGCGTACTTGTCGAGCTCGTCTTTCACGTCGGTGTATTCCAGGCCACCCATGAGATGCGTCGGCTGCACGACGATTTCCTTCACGCCGTCTTCCACGCAGCGGTCGAGCGCCTCGGTCATGTTGTCGATCGTGATGCCGTCGCGCTTCTTCAGCTTGTCGATGATGATCTGCGCGGTGAAGGCGCGGCGGATGTCGTAGTCCTGCCAGTACTTCTCGCGGATAGCGTCTTCGATGGCGCCGATGGTGATGTGGCGCGAGTCGTTGTAGCTCGTGCCGAAGCTCGTGACGAGGATGACCGGCTTCACGGCCTTCTCCTTTTCGCTCGATTTCTCGGAACTCGCGGAGGTGCTGGAGCAGCCCGCGAGCGCGACTCCGGCGAGCGCGAAGGCTCCGGTTGCTGCGGCGCCCATGAAGCCGCGGCGTGACATCTGGTCGGACATGGTTTTTCCTTTCCTCGGTTTGCCGGTCCCCCGGCGACAGTTGCTTGTCGGCACAAGCGAAAGAAAAGCGCACCCCTCGGGGTTCACAAGGAGCTAACGCCACGGCGATGCCGTGAGGAAAAGGCGAAGCAGTCTGGCTTGGGGCGCGAGGCGGTTCGCCCGTGCGTCCTATACAGTAATGTCCCTTGCCCAGGATTCCCACCTGGTTCCCTCCGCAAGCCAGCGCGGGCTGTGCGGGCGCCGCGCCGGTCATTTCCTTTTATCCGATTGTCATATGCTCGTTGCCGAATCTTTTACTATGATAGTGGGCACTTGTGAACGTGTCAAAGCCAGGGCGGGCGGCATTGCGCCTCCTGCCTGCGTATTTGCGCCGATTGCCGCTGCGGGCACCGTGTTTTGCCCGCTGCGCGAAGGGCGGCGTAAACGGTTGCGATGAGAAGCGGGAAGGGAAGGCTCGGATGATTCATATCGTTGGCGCAGGCTCGGGCGCCGCCGACCTTATCACGCTGCGCGGGGCGCGCCTTCTGCGCGCGGCCGACGTGGTCGTTTGGGCGGGAAGCCTTGTGAACCCCGAGCTGCTCGCCGAGTGCAAGGAATCCTGCATCGTCTACGACAGCGCGCACATGACCTTGGAGGAAGTGCTCGACGTGATGTGCGCGGCAGAAGCGCGGGGCGAGGAAGTGGTGCGCCTGCACACGGGCGACCCGTGCCTGTATGGCGCCATCCAGGAGCAGATGGACGCGCTCGACGCGCGCGGCGTGGACTACGAGGTGGTGCCCGGCGTGTCGAGCTTTTGCGGTGCCGCGGCGGCGCTTCGCCAGGAATACACGCTGCCGGGAATCAGCCAGTCGGTCGTGATCACGCGGCTTTCCGGGCGCACCCCCATGCCCGCGGGCGAGGGCATGCGCACCATGGCGGAAAGCGGCTCGACTATGGTCATCTTCCTGAGCTCGGGTATGCTCGCCGAGCTTTCCGCCGAGCTTTTGGCCGCGGGCCGCAGCTCCAATGAGCCGGCGGCGCTCGTGTACAAGGCGACCTGGCCTGAGGAGCGCGTGGTGCGATGCACAGTGGGCACGCTCGCCGATGCGGGCGCGCGAGAGGGCATCGACCGCACGGCGCTCGTGGTGGTGGGCCGCGTGCTCGGAGCTCGCGGCGGACTTGCGCACGACGGCGCGCAAGCGGAGTCGTACGAGCGCAGCAAGCTTTACGACCCTTCGTTTTCCACGGGGTATCGGAAGGCGAGCAGCTAGCGTGGCCTTCGAGCACTACATATATACCGGGACGACCCGCCTGCGCTGCGGCTACACCACGGGGAGCTGCGCCGCGCTCGCGGCGAAGGCGGCCTGCGAGATGCTCTTGTCGCGAAAGCCCGTCGGCCGCGTGTCGATCCTCACCCCCGGCGGGCTGCCCGTCGAGGCGAACGTGGTCGACGCATGCATCGGCGAGGGGTGCGCCCAGTGCGCCGTGCGAAAGGACGCAGGCGACGATGCCG
>CABUHP010000048.1 GCA_902491415.1 uncultured Collinsella sp. | reverse complement strand
TGACGCGCCCCCGCAGTGCCCGCTTCCCCCAAGGACAATTATCAGTGCAGGTCACGGGGGTGGCGGTTTTGGGTGTGCTCTGCAGGTCGCGTAAAGTCTACTCACTTGTAATTTGGGCCTTTGGTCGTGGGGTTGCTGGTCCCGCTTTGGTTGTCGGGAGAGGGTGAATTGAAGCGCCCCCGCACGCTCCATGCTACAATCGCGGACATATCCCACAACTACATCTGCCTTCGAAAGGAGCCTGCGTGGCGAACGCCATCGATCAGCTCACGGACCGAGTGCTCGTGCTCGGCCGCCTCACCATCGTCCGCCGCGCCATTACTGCTGTGGCGGTCACCATTTCCGCCGTTCTCCAGACATTTCTGATCCAGGCGTTCATTCAGCCCGCCGACCTGCTTCCGAGCGGTCTTACCGGCGTCGCGGTCCTGCTCGATCGCGTTACCTCGCTGGGTGGCGTTCATATCGACATCTCGCTCGGCATGCTCGCGCTCAACATCCCCGTGGCGCTCTTATGCTGGAGCGGCATTAGCAAGCGCTTCGTCATCTTCTCGATGATGCAGGTCGTGCTCTCATCGCTGTTCCTCAACGTCTTTCACTTCGCGCCGTTTTTGGGCGACAAGATCATGCTCATCATTTTTGGCGGCGTGGTCTCGGGTCTGGGCGCTGCCATCGCGCTTAAATCCGGCGCATCCACCGGCGGCACCGACTTTATCGCGCTGTGGGTTTCCAACCACACGGGCAAGACCATCTGGGGCGTCATCTTTGGTTTCAACTGCTTTATCCTGGCGATCTTTGGCTTTATGTTTGGCTGGGACAAGGCGGCGTATTCCATCGTGTTCCAGTTTATTTCGACCAAGACTATCGACAGTTTCTATCGTCGCTACGATCGCGTGACGCTGCAGATTACGACGCGCAAGGCAGACGAGGTCATGACTGCCTACGTAAACCATTTTCAGCACGGCATTAGCTGCGCCGAGGTCGTCGGCGGATACAGCCGCGAAAAGATGTACCTGCTGAACACCGTTGTTTCGACCTACGAGAGCCAGGACATTATCAAGTTGGTGTGCGACGTTGATCCCGGCGCCGTGGTCAACGTGTTCCACACGCTCAACTTTGTGGGCGGCTGGTGGGGCGGTCATGTCGACGAGCCCATGCCCACGGCCGTTCCCGATCCCGACAAGCCCGCACGCATGGCCAGCAGGCAGGCGCGCCTCTGCGAACAGGACAGCCTGCAGCAGGATGACGGCAAGTAGGGTATTGGCATTTTGCCGGTCCTGCGCAACCCATCCGAACGAGCCCCCCGAAAGCCCCGTTGCTTTCGAGGGCTCTCGTTTGCCCAGATAAAACCTACCAAAATGAAGCTGTCGCTTTTTGGTAGGGAGGGTGTATCGTTTTATCAATATGAGGTAACATGAAACTAGACGTTATATACGTATTAGAAATTTAGCTATTTTGATAAGAGTGATCAGATATGCCTGCGCCCAAAAATGCACCGCTTTACCAGCAGATTTATGACGAAATCAAGGATGCGATCGAGAAAGGTGTTTATGCACCCAAGGAGCGTATTCCGTCCGAGCTTGAACTAGCCGAGCAGTACGAGGTGAGCCGTATTACGGTGCGCCGCGCTGTCGAGGAGCTGTGCTCCGATGGTTACCTGGTTAAGCAGCAGGGCCGCGGCACCTTTGTCTCCACGCCGCACATCAACCGCCAGTTTCACGCCTCGACGCTGCAGACGTTTACCGCGCTGTGTGCCGGCAACGGCATGAAGGCCGGTGCGCACGTGATCGATCGCCAGATCGTTCCGGCGCGCCAAAACGAGATGGAGTTCTTTGGCCTGCAGAAGGATGCGCTGCTGCTGCATATCAAGCGCGTGCGTACGGCCGACGGCGAGCCCATCTTTGAGGAGAACATCTTTGTGCCGTTTGACGCCTACCGTGAGCTGTTGACGGCCGATCTTGAGGACAAGTCGATTTTTGCCGAGGTCGAGCGTGTTGGCGGAACGCCGATTGTCTCGGTTGGCTACCGTACGGTCGAGGCCGTTCGAGCTAACGCCGAGCAGGCGGCCGAGCTGGGCATTGCTCCGCACGATCCGCTGCTCAACCTGCGTGCCGGCTTTACCGGTCCCGATGACGAGCCGGTTTTGATGGGTAAGCAGTACTACGTGGGATCGCGCTACGTTATGGTCATGTAAGTTACGCGGTTTTACCAAACCGCGTAACGGCTCGACGCTGCAAACGCCCCTAAGCGGCAATCTGACGTTCAATCGTCGGTCGCGTACCCAAAGTACGCTTCCCTCCTCTTTCACGTCACCTTGCTCGCATAGGGGCGTTTTCGCTGACTTATGCTCAACCAGCGACGTTTGCGCGCTTGTCAAGAGATTAGCCGTTGGGAAAGTGTCCAAAAATCCCACGCTCGTTCCTTTTGGATTGCGTTGCCCGTGGCCGACAGCCGTGCGGCACCGGTCCGCGTGGCGGCGTATAATCGGCGGCAGATGACTTGGACGTTAGGAAACCATGACCGATAGCATGCAGCAGATGGCGCTCGACACGCTCGGCGCCTATTTTGGCTACACCTCGTTTCGCCCGGGACAGGACCGCATGGTCGATGCGATCCTTGCCGGTCGCGATGCGCTGGGTGTTATGCCCACGGGTGCCGGCAAGTCCATTTGCTACCAGGTGCCCGCGCTCATGCTGCCCGGCATCACCTTTGTGGTGAGTCCGCTGCTGTCGCTTATGGAGGACCAGACCCGTGCGTTGCTCGCGGCGGGTGCGCGACCCAGCTATCTCAACTCCAGCCTTACTCCGGCCCAGCAAAACACCGTGCTCAAGCGGGCGCGCGAGGGCCGCTACCAGCTTATGTACGTGGCGCCCGAGCGCTTGCTCGAGCCGCGTTTTTTGGCCTTTGCGCAGGAGGCTGCGGGTTCCGCCGGCATTGGCGTGCCGCTCGTGGCCATTGACGAGGCCCACTGCGTAAGCCAATGGGGTCAGGATTTCCGCCCCGCCTATCTGCAGATTCGTGAGTTCATCGATTCCCTGCCGCAGCGCCCCATCGTGGCGGCGTTTACCGCCACGGCGACCGAACGCGTGCGTGCGGATATTCAGCAGATGCTCGGCCTGCAAAACCCTGCGACGGTGGTGACGGGCTTCGATCGCAAGAATCTCTACTTTGGTTGCGAGGAGATGGGCGACAAGGCCAAGACTGCCTGGGTGCGCGACTATGTGATCGCGCATTCGAGCGAGAGCGGTATCGTGTATTGCTCGACCCGCAAGACGGTCGATGCGCTGGCGGGCGAGCTTGCCGAGGCGCTGGGCCCCAGCGGCATTCGCGTTGGCCGCTACCATGCCGGCATGGGCAACGACGCCCGTCGCCAAAGCCAGCGCGCCTTTATCGACGACGATATCCAGGTGATGGTTGCCACCAACGCCTTTGGCATGGGCATCGACAAGCCCAACGTGCGCTACGTGATCCACAACAACGTGCCCGAGAGCATCGAAGCCTACTACCAGGAGGCGGGCCGCGCCGGCCGCGATGGCGACCCGGCCAGCTGCTACTTGCTGTGGAACGGCAACGATTTTCGCATGCGTCGCTTTCTGATCGACCGCGGCGATGCTGCCGATGAGGCGCTCGACGACGAGCAGCGCGCGTGGGCGCTCCAGAATCGATATCGTCTGCTCAGCCAGATGGAGGGCTACTGCAATACCACCGGCTGCCTGCGCGAATACATGCTGCGCTACTTTGGCGACGAGGCCGCGGCCGAGCATGCCGCGGCCAGTACGGGCGGCACCGCCGCGGACGACGTCGAGAGCTGCGGCAACTGCAGCAACTGCCTCACGCAGTTCGAGGTCGAGGACGTCACCGATATGGCCCGCGCCGCCGTGCGCTACGTGGCCACGCGTCCCATGCGCTTTGGCAAGTCGCTCATCGCCGATGTGCTCCACGGCGGCAACACCGAGCGCATTCGCCAGATGCATCTGGACGAGGACCGCGGCTACGGTGAGCTGTCGAGCGAATCGGTCGGGCGCATCAAGGACATCATCGGCCAGCTGTGCGGCCGCGGTTATCTGGCCACCTCGCAGGGGCAGTACCCGGTCGTGGGGCTGGGTCCGCGTGCCGTCGAGGTCGAGGATGAGGCGTTCGCCTTTACCGTTAAGCGTCGTGCGTCCGAGCGCAAAGCTTCGGCCCGCGCCCGCCGCGCCGTCGATCTGCTGCGCGAGGAGGCCGAGCTGGATCAGCGCCCGCGCGTGGGTGACGATGCCGAGCTGTTCGAGCGCCTGCGTGCCCTGCGCAAGGAGATCTCGACCGAGCTGGAGATGGCGCCGTACATGGTCTTCTCCGACAAGGCTCTGCGCGGCCTGTGCCGTCTGCGCCCTCAGACGCGAGATGAGCTTATCCAGGTCAACGGCATCGGCGAGAAAAAAGCCGACGCCTTTGGCGAGCAGTTTATGGCGGCGATTGAAGAGTTTGAGTCCGAGCATGCGCGGGATGGAGCGTAACGATGGCATTCGACGATAAAACCGACCGCACTGACGTGCCCGCCGTGCCGCTGTACCAGCAGGTTATGGACGACCTAAAGGGCGAGATCGCGCGCGGCGTGTACGCAGCCGGCTCGCGCATCCCTGCCGAGATAGAGCTCGCGAAGTCCTACGGCGTGGGGCGCATCACCGTGCGCCGCGCCATCGAGGAGCTGTCGCGTGCGGGGTATCTCAACCGCCAGCAGGGGAGGGGCACGTTTGTGTGCGCGCCCAAGCTCAAGCGCAAGATTGTCCAGAAGGGTGATGTTCAGAGCTTTTCCGAGGGTTGCGCTGCCAACGACATGGTGGCCGGAGCACGCCTGGTGTCGCGCACGGTGGTTGCGGCGACGCGCGAGGACGCGGCGTTTTTTGGGGTGGAACCCGGCTGCGAGCTCATCGTTGTCGAGCGCGTGCGCACGGCAGACGGCGTGCCCGTCATGCTCGAGAACAACGCCTTCGTGCTGGCCGACCATCCCTATCTGCAGACGCTTGCCGACAAGGACCTCACGGACAATTCCATCTTTGCGCTCGTTGCCGAGCATTCGGGCCGCGCGCCGCTCAAATCCGACCCCTGCACCGTGGAGATTGCGCTTGCCGATGCTCAGGCAGCCCCGCTGCTGGAGGTGCCGGTCGGCGAGCCGCTCTTCTATATGGAGGCGTACTTTACCGATGCGGACGAGCGGCCCTTGCTGCTCGGACGCCAAAAGATCGTGGGCTCGCGCTACGTGTTCGACATCTAACGTCCATAGATAGAACAACATAGAACAAGTTTGGTGAAATGACTTCACGAGCGTCGTCGTGCGTGCTATAAATAGGACAACATAGAACGACCGCAGGTACGAGCTGTCGTCGTTCAAAACCGCCACACAAGGAGGAAAACCAGGATGAACGCACATGATCTGGTTCAGGAAATCATCGAGCGCAAGGGCAAGATTGAGAACGTCTTTTGGATCGCTTGCGGCGGTTCGATGATCGACCTGATGCCGGCTAACGAGCTGCTCAAGCGCGAGGCCACCACGTTTACCTCGACGGTCTACACTGCACGCGAGTTTTGCCTGATGGCCCCCAAGAGCCTTGGCGAGAAGTCGCTCGTTATTGCCTGCAGCCACAGCGGCAACACGCAGGAGGTCGTCGACGGCTGCGAGATGGCGCTGGCTGCCGGCGCCGAGGTCGTTGCCCTCACCGACTGCGAGGGCTCCAAGATCGATAACGGCAAGTGGACCACCTGGGTCTATCCGTGGGGCGAGGGCGTGTCACAGGTCGAGGTGCCGCAGGGCATCGGCGCTCTGATCGCCGCCGAGCTGCTCGACCAGCAGGAAGGCTACGAGGCACTCGCTGACATGTACGAGGGCCTCAAGCAGATGGATGCGCTGCTGCCCGCCGCCCGCGAGAAGGTCAACGCCGAGCTGGGCGATCGCTTTGCCGAGCTCTGCCAGCAGCACAAGTTCTTCTATATCCTTGGTTCCGGCCCCAACTTTAGCCAGACCTATGCCATGGCCATCTGCTCGCTCATGGAGATGCAGTGGCAGCACTGCTGCTACATCCACTCCGGCGAGTACTTCCACGGCCCCTTCGAGGCCACCGAGCCCGGCGTGTTCTACTTTGTGCAGCTCGGATCGGGCGAGTGCCGCCCCATGGAGGAGCGCGCGCTGGCGTTCCTCAACACGCATACCGATACGGTAATGGTGCTCGATGCACTCGAGTACGGCGTGGGCGAGGTGCCCGCCAGCGTGCGTTCGTACCTGGAGCCGATCTTCTTCTACAACATGAGCTGCGAGCTGCGCGCCGCCCGCGGAAAGGTGTTCGACCACAGCCCTGAGATTCGTCGCTACATGGGCATCGAGCAGTACTAAGTAACGGGAAAAGTATTCACCTTCGATTCGCAGGGGCACTGCGTGAGTCAAAAAAGCGGGCCGCGCCGGTGGGTTTCCGGCGCGGCCCGCTTAGTATCGCGCATAGATTCGCAAGGTTGCGGCAGCCGGCGGCCTACTTCGCGTCGTAGGCCTCGGCATCCCACCAGTCGAGTTGGGCGATGTTGTCGCGGATGTGCTGGCAGCTCTTGTGGAAGCCCTCGAGCTCGTGCTCGGACAGGTCCAGCGTGTAGACCTCCTCGACGCCCTCGGCACCGATCACGCACGGCAGGGAGGTGAAGATGCCCTCCTCGCCATACTGTCCGGTCATAAGCGTAGAGGCCGAAAGCACGGCGTGCTCGTTGTGCAGCACGGCGGCGCAGACGCGCGCGGCGGAGTTGGCGACGGCGTACTCGGTGCACTGCTTGCCCTGGTAGGTTACATAGCCGCCCTTGCGCGCGAGCTCCTCGATCTCCATGTGGTCGAAGGCATACTTGTCGGGGTTCTCGGCTTGAAGTTCGTTGAGGCTCTTGCCGGCGATGGTTGCGGCCTTAAAGGCGGCAAGCTGGCTAAAGCCGTGCTCGCCGATCATGTAGGCGTCGATGGACTTGGGGCTCACGCCGACCTTCTTGGAGATCTCGGTGCGCAGGCGGGCGGAGTCCAGGCCGCAGCCCGAGCCGATGATCTTCTTGGGATCGTAGCCGGTCAGGTGCCACAGCTCGGTGCACACGACGTCGCAGGGGTTGGAGATGCTCACGAAGATGCCGTCAAAGCCGGCGTCGACGATGCGCTTGGCAAAGGTGCGGGCGGCGTCGGTGGTAAAGAACAGCTCGCCGTCGCGGTTGCCGGCGGCCAGCGCGACCTTGCCGGCGGCGTTGACGATGACGTCGCAGCAGGCAAGCTCCTCGTAGTGGTCGTAGCAGTTGACGATCTTGGTGTTGTACGGGACAAACGAAAGGGAGTCGCGCAGGTCCTGGACTTCGGACGTCACCTTGGCCTCGTTGATATCGCACAGGTACAGCTCATCGGCAATGCCCTGCATGAGCAGGCTGTTGGCGACATGTGCTCCTACGTGGCCCTGGCCGACCACACCGATCTTACGCGTCTGGTACATATATGTATCCTTTCGGCCGAGTTTTTCGCGTCGAACCATTGTAGCCTCCAGCCGTCACTTTGCTAGGCTAAAGCGCCATAGATTTTTGGGCATGCCTTAATCTCTACTTTTGGAGTGATTTGGGCCGCTGACGGCATCGCTGGGCGATGCGCTCGCGCGGATGGGGCCGGTCGTTGTACCATAGCTGCAACTGACTCGTAAGGAGCATCCATGCCCATTCGCATCCCCGACGCCCTCCCTGCCGCCGCGCAGCTCGAGAGCGAGAACATCTTTGTCATGACCGAGTACCGCGCGCTGCACCAGGACATCCGTCCGCTGCGCGTGCTCATCCTCAACCTCATGCCCACTAAGATCGCCACCGAGACGCAGATCATGCGCAAGCTCTCCAACACGCCGCTGCAGGTGGAGGTGGACCTGCTGCGCACCAAGACGCACGAGGCCACGCACGTGAGCGCCGGCCACCTGGAGACGTTCTACCGCACGTTCGACGACATCCGCGACATCCACTACGACGGCCTGATCATCACGGGCGCGCCGGTGGAACAGATGCCGTTCGAGGAGGTCGACTACTGGCCCGAGCTCTGCCAGATCATGGATTGGTCCACCACGCACGTGCACTCTACGCTGCACATTTGTTGGGGCGCGCAGGCGGGGCTCTACCATCATTACGGTATCCAGAAGTACGACCTGCCGGCAAAGGCGAGTGGCGTGTTCGAGCATTATCTGGTGAAGCCGCAAAGCCCGCTGGTCCGCGGCTTTGACGACCGTTTCTATGCCGTGCATTCGCGCAACACCGATGTGCGCCGCGAGGACGTGGAGGCCGAGCCGCAGCTTGAGGTCGTGGCCGTGTCCGACGAGGTGGGCCTGTACATCGTCAAGTCGACCGACAGCCGTCGCTTCTTTGTCTTTGGCCATCCCGAGTACGATACCGACACGTTGCGCTTGGAGTACGAGCGCGACGTGAAGCGCGGACTCAACCCGGAGGTGCCGGCGCATTACTTCCCGAATGACGACCCCACCGCCGAGCCGCGTAACGTCTGGCGCAGCCAGGCTCAGCTGTTCTACACCAACTGGCTCAACTACTACGTCTACCAGACCACGCCCTACGACCTGGCCCGCGCCGGCGAGGAGCACTAGGCTGCGGCTGTAGCTGTGGTTGCTGCTGCGGCCGTTGCTGTGCTCGCGGCGTGACGAACGTGGTTTTTCGGACACACGAGCGTGGATTTTCGGACGTTTACAAATCGAGCGTGGATAATCTCCCACTTTTGACTTGAAACTAGGCTCAAAACGGGAGATTATCCACGCTCATTTTTTATATGTAGATGCCGATGGCTCGGCTAAGAGACGGTGCGTGCAGAGGCAAAGTCGCATTTGGCGTGGTCTTGAATCTCGACGGGTTTTTCTTTCTGATAATCCGATGGACCAAGGCGCCAAATTGTGGAGACAGGGACCTCTCGACAACTGCCCTACCTGCAGATATAAGCCGTCAACCTAAAACGCCCAAAACCGTCAAGCATTTGGTCAGCGCTTGGACAGCATTTGGTCAGACTTCGTATGAAACCGTCTGGTACGTTTGCGCCGTTCCAGGATTTGGGAGGCGACATGGGAAACATGACGGCGAATCAAAGACTTACAAGCCACATTAAAGCATGCGAACAGCAGATGAGTTGCGTGTACGCGCGCACGGCGGCGGAGGCAAAGCAGATTGAGCGGCGGGCGGAGGCGGGAAGTCTAGAGGCGGTCATGCCGGGGCTGTATGCGCGTCCGGAATATTGGTCCGAACTCAAGTTTCGGCAGCGTTATCTGCATCGGGTGCGGGCGCT
>CABUHP010000047.1 GCA_902491415.1 uncultured Collinsella sp. | reverse complement strand
CGGCGGCTGGATCGAGGATGCTCCGTGGCAAGAGCTCGATGTTGAGTTTCCGCAGGCGCTGCAGGATATGGTCTCGCCCGCAAAGCTCCCCGGCTTGGTCGAGGTCCTTCGCCAAGATCCGCGCCGCGCGGGCAGCAAGCACGAGCCAAACCGCGTCTATCATCTGGCCTACGCCGGACTCGACATATCGTTTACGGTCGACGAAACCCAGCTAACCGTAGTCGCCGTCAACGACGCGCAAGACTAACCAGCCATTCGTCCGCACCCGTCAAATTAAGCGCCAAACTCCGCGCCAAAACCGCCCACGCTGGTGGACAATAACGCCTACCAAAACAATCACTTTGCACGGGGGCTCAGCATGAAATACGACTTTAGCTCGCTTATCGACCGCCACGGCACGGACTCCATCGCCGTTGACTCCTGGGGCGAGATCCCCGGTATGGCTCCGAACGCACCCGACGAGGGCTTCGACCGCATTCCCATGTGGGTGGCCGACATGAATTTTGCCACGGTGCCCACGGTCCAGGAGCACATCATTCAGCGCGCTCAGCATCCCATGTTTGGCTACTTTAACCCGCGCGCCGAGTACTTCGACCGCATCATCGAATGGCAGAGCCGCCGCAATGGCGTCGAGGGCCTGCGCCCTGAACATATCGGCTACGAAAACGGCGTGCTGGGCGGTGTCGTGTCGACACTGCGTGCGTATGTTCAGCCGGGCGATGCGGTGCTGGTCCACAGCCCTACCTACATCGGCTTTACTAAGTCCATTGAGGCCGCGGGCTATCACATTGTCCACAGCCCGCTTAAGCTCGACGATCAGGGCGTGTGGCGTATGGACTTTGAGGACATGGAGCACAAGCTCGCCCAAAACCACATCCATGCTGCGGTGTTCTGCTCGCCGCACAATCCCTGCGGCCGCGTATGGGAGCGCGACGAGATCGAGCGCGCCATGGACATCTATCGCCAGCACGATTGCGTGGTGATATCGGACGAGATTTGGTCCGATATCATCCTGCCGGGGCACAAGCATATCCCGACGCAGTCGGTGAGCGAGGATGCCCGCATGCGCACGGTTGCCCTCTACGCGCCCAGCAAGACGTTCAACCTGGCGGGCCTGGTCGGCAGCTACCACATCATCTATAACGAGACGCTGTGCGACCGCGTGTGCGCCGTGTCCAACAAGACCCACTACAACGAGATGAATGTCCTCTCCATGCATGCGCTTATCGGTGCCTACCAGCCGCAGGGCTATGAGTGGGTGGACGAGCTCAATCAGGTGCTTGCCGGCAATATCGAGTACTTCTGCAATTACGTGGACGAGCATTTTGAGGGCGTGTCCTATTCGCGTCCGCAGGGCACGTACATGGTGTTTCTGGACTGCACCGAGTGGTGCCGCGAGCATGGCCGCGATATTCAGTGGTTGCTCGACGCGGGGGCGCGCGTGGGCGTGGGGTATCAGGACGGCCGCCCGTTCCACGGGCCCTGCCACATTCGCGTGAATCTGGCGCTGCCGCTTTCGCGCGTAAGGGAGGCGTGCGACCGCCTGGACCACTACGTTTTTAATGCACGGTAAGTGAGCACTGCATGCGGGGCCTTCTGCCAAGTCGGCTGGAAGGCCCCGTATGGTAAAGCGTCTGTAACCATTGGGCACTCGTGTGGTTTTGTTTGCTATTATTTTCTACCATTTCAGTCTGTAAACAGGATCGTCTGGAGCTCGATGAAAAGACCCCGTCGCTCGGTTGCCATATCGTTGTTTGTTGCGCTTGCGGTAGCGTGCGCCTTTGTCGTAGCGATAGCTGGCTGTTCTGGGCGTAATGACGAAGCCTCGACGTCTGCATTAGAAGGCCTGGACGCCTCGCAAGCCAAAGACGACAACCTTAAGACGCTCAATGTTGGCAGCGACCTCTATCCACCGTTTGTGTATACCGATGAGTACGGCGATATCGTTGGCCTGGATGTCGAGATATTGAGCGAGGCTTTGGCCCGCATTGGTTACAAGCCAAAGTACCAGCTGATCGATTGGGAAAAGAAGCAAGAGCTGCTGGCGAGCGGCGAGCTCGATTGCGTCATGGGCAGCTTTAGCATGACGGGTCGCGAAAACGAGTATCGTTGGGCCGGCCCGTACCTTGCGAGCCGCCAGGTGGTCGCGGTCGATCCCCAGAGCGATATCTACACGCTTGCCGATCTTGAGGATAAGGTCGTGGCGGTCCAGTCCACCACCAAGCCCGAGGACATTTTGCTCAATCATACAAATGAAAACGTTCCGCAGATCAAAGAGCTCTACTGCTTTTCGGACCGCTCATCCCTGAACCCGGCGCTCGTCGAAGGTCTGGTCGACGCCATCGCCGCGCATGAGTCCTCGCTGCTCACCTACGAAAAAGACTATGGTGTGACGTATCGCATTTTGGATGAGCCGCTGCTAGAGGTTGGTTTGGGCACCGCTTTCGATATCAATGATACGCGCGGCATCGACGTTAAACTCACCCGTGCCTACCAAGAAATGCTTGCCGATGGCACCATGGAACGTCTGGTGTCAAAGTACTTTGATGACCCTTCGCCATTTTTGAATATGGAGGGCCTGTCATGATCGATGCGCCCGACCACGCCGCTCAGGAGCGGGGCAATCGTTCGACAGGGGCATGGCTCCTTGTCGCCCTGCTGGGGATAGCGCTCTCGGTTGTTGCCGGCATGATGAGCTACGGCTACACGACAGCTCAGGCCGAGCAGCGCTTTGCCGACGTTGTCGATTACGTGGCGACGCAGAGCCTTTCCTACGATGCATTCAATAGCGCCTATACGACCAAAAACCTGATTCGTGTTATGGAGATCGCAGGAGAGACAGCGCGCGATATGGAGCGCGACGGTTCGGTGGATAACGCCATGCTGGTGCAATATGCCGACCAGTTCAACGTGAGCGCACTGATCGTGACGGACGCATCGGGTAATTTGGTGTCCGAGTCCTCGACGGATGGCGTGGGCTACGAGTCGCTCGCTACGTATCTCAAGGAAGCACCCGTGCTGGAGGTGGCAGCCCATCCGCTTAAGTCCTATACCGACCGCATTACGCTTTCGGATGATTCGGTTGCAGACATTGGTTGCGTGACCCGGCAAGATGGCGAGGGCATCGTTATCGCGGTCAGGCATCAGAGCGCGAAGGCAGTTGCAAGCAATACGCTCAAACTGCAGAGCTTGCTCGGTGGTTATGAGACCATCGACAGTGGCAATATCGTGATCGAAAGCGATGGCAAGGTCGTTGCGACCAATGCCGTTGAACCCACCGTATTGGGCGTGTTTGATCTGCCTGCGACGGATGTCTTCATTGTCGACGGTATTAAGGATCGATGCCTGGCTGGTAAGGTCAGATTGGTTAACGCCGACGGCGAGTGGTATTTGGGCACATTTGGAAAAGCGCACAAATTCTATGTGTACACCTATGCCTCGGCGCAGCGCTACTTTGAGGTCGCCGCGGCTGTTGCCGCCGGCGTGCTGGTGCTCTACGGCGGTGTTATAGCCGTTGTTGTGACGGTGCGTCGCCGCGCTGATCGTCGACGTTTGACGGACTTGCTGCAGCAGGAGCGCGACTATGGCGACAAGCTGGCAAAGGCGGCGCGTGAGGCCTCGTCTGCCAACTCGGCAAAGACGGAGTTTTTGCGCCGCATGAGCCACGATCTGCGCACGCCCATCAACGGCATTCGCGGTATGGTTGAGGTCGGCGATGCCAATGCGGACGATCTGCAAAAGCAGACCGAGTGCCGCTCAAAAATCTGGACAGCATCGGGACTGCTGCTCGACCTTGCCAACGAGGCACTCGATATGAGTCGCCTGGAGAGCGGGCAGGTCGACCTGGAGCTTGTTCCCACAAACTTGGCGACCCTCAACCACGAGGTGCGCGATATTCTGGAGCGCCAGGCCGAGGAGCGTCTGGTGACAATTATCTGCGACCAGCAGACCCTTAATCATCCCTATGCTCGGGTGAGCGTGACGCACCTCAAGCGCTTGTTGCTTAATATTGCCGGTAATGCCGTCAAGTACAACCGCCAGGGCGGCTATGTTCGCCTGGTGTGCCGCGAGGTGGAGCCAACGGATGGCGTTCCCGTCTATGAATACACGATCGCCGACAACGGTATTGGCATGAGCGAGGAGTTCCAACAGCACCTCTACGAGCCGTTTTGCCGCGAGGAGCAACAGGTGGAAGGCGCTTCATCGGGAACTGGCCTGGGCGCGCCTATCGCAAAACAGTTGGTCGAGCTTATGGGCGGAACCATGAGCTTTACGAGCGTCTTGGGGCAGGGGACGACGTTTACCATCCGTCTGCCGTTCGAGAAATGCAAGCGCTCCGAGATTCCTCAGGCTGTGCGCGTGGACGCGGGAGACGGCGATGCACTCCAGGGCTTGCGCGTTTTGCTCGTAGAGGATAACGATCTGAATGCCGAGATCGCGCAGTTTACGCTCAGCCGTGCCGGTGCCGTCGTGACGCATGCTAAGGATGGCGAGTCTGCCGTTGAGGCGTTTGCCGCGAGCGCACCGCACGAGTACGGCGTGGTGTTGATGGACATCATGATGCCTGGCATCGATGGCCTTGAGGCCACGCGTCGGATTCGAGCACTCGATCGCGAGGATGCCGCGACCACGCCGATTATCGCTGTGAGTGCCAACGCCTTTGCCGACGACCGCAGACTTTCGCGCGAGGCTGGCATGGACGCGCACCTGAGTAAACCCGTGAGCTCGCAGGAGCTCGTTGAGGCGTTAGCGCACATAGCCGCTGACGCTCTATAAGCATATGGCCTGGTTCCAAGGTGGGTTGGAACCAGGCCATATTGCTATTTGTGAGTTTTGCTTTTGAGGCTTACTTTTCTTGAATCTGCTTGCCGCAAAGATGCTCAATCGTAATCTCGTAGAGCTGGACGCCCTTAATGTCCTTGGCGATTTCCTCTTCGACTTCCTCGGCGGAAGGGTAGTACTTAAGGGCGAGCTGGCGGACTTTGTCTTCGATAAGCGCGGGGGTGTCATTCGCCAGGCGGCAGCGGCCAAAGACCACGGTACTCATAACGTAGGGAGCCCAGTCACCGTCCTGGTACCACTCGTTGCCGTAAACGGTAAAGCAGACCTTGTCATCGCGCTTGAGTGCGTCGACCTTGTGGCCAGCTTTGGCGCCATGGAAATAAATCTTGTCGTGCTCGGTGTCAAAGAAGTAGTTGACGGGAATGGCGTACGGGTAGCCGTCGTCGCCGTTGACGGCAAAGACGCCGCGCTTGCAGGTAGCGAGCAGTTCGCGCGCTTCCTCGTCGGTGATGGCGCGTTTCTTTCGACGTAAGGGCCTAAACATCGTTGGCTTCCTTTCTGGTCATGCGTGGTGGTTGAGCACAAACTATAGCGAAACGGATCCGTTTTTCTTGATGCGGGCGAGTATGTTTTTGAGCTTGTTAAAGTCGAGCGGTTTGGACAGATGGGCGTTCATGCCGGCGTCGTGTGCCGCCTTGGCGTCCTCGGCAAAGGCATTGGCGGTGAGCGCGATGATGGGGATATCGGCTGCATCGACCTTCTCGCTCAGGCGAATCGCGCGGGTTGCCTCGTAACCGTCCATGTCCGGCATCATAATGTCCATCAGGATCGCATCGAAGCTGCCGGCGGGATGAGACAGGTACAGATCGACGACTTCGTTGCCGTTGACGGCGCGGGTGACCACGACGCCCTCGGATTCTAGCAGCGTCTGGGCAATCTCGGCATTCAATTCGTTGTCTTCGGCGAGCAGCACGTTCATGTCGGCGAGCGAGCAGTCGAGCGCCCTCTCGACCGTATTCGCCCGCGCCCGGGGGTTCTTGTCGATATCGAGCGGAATTTCCACGTAGAACGTGGTGCCCACATGGAGTTCGCTGGTGACTTCGATGGTGCCGCCCATCAGTTCAATAAGCGACTTGACGATTGGCATGCCCATGCCGGTTCCTTGGAACTTGCTGCGCGCATCGTCACCTTCTTGGGCAAACGGCTCATAGATATGCTTTAAAAACTCGGGAGCCATGCCAATGCCGGTATCCGAAACGCTAAAGCAAAAGAGCGCGCGCCCGTTATCGAGTGGCTTGGTCTGTGAACTAAAGGTGACGGAGCCGCCGTGCTTGTTGTACTTAATGCTGTTGTCTAACAGGTTGATCATGACCTGTCGGATATGGGTGGGACTGCCGATTACGTATGGCCCCGTGGCGTACGGCAGACTATTGTCCTGCATTGTGATGCCGTTACTGGACGCGCGGAGCTTGCACAGCACCAGCGTATCATCACAAAGCTCTTTGAGGTTAAAAGGCGCATGTTCCAGTGTTAGCTTGCGGTCTTCGATTTTTCCCATCTCGAGGATGTCGTTGATCAGCGAGAGCAGGTGATTGGCGGCAACGCGCGCCTTGGCACGGCTCTCGCGGGCGACTTGCATATCGCCTTCCTTCAATTCTTCAATTTCGATAAGGCCCAGGATACCGTTGAGCGGCGTACGGATGTCGTGGCTCATGCGCGTGAGGAATGCCGTCTTAGCGGCGTTGGCAGCATCGGCTTTTTTGCGCTCGGTTCGAGCGCGCACGAGCGCCCAGATGAGCAGGACGATGCCGACCGACAACATACCGATGAGGGTAGCTGCAATGGCGGTGCGGTTGCGATAAAGGAATTGAAGCGTGTTGGATTCCTGGGCCGTGTACGACGTGGAGGAGTAATTACTTGCGGAGAGCGATTCTCCGGCATTGATGATGCCCTTGTTGATGATTCCCAGCAGTTCGGGCTTGCCGCGCGACATCAAGCACGCGAGGTCACAGGTGTCAGGGAGCTCGACCGTCTCGCAGTCCTCGAGATCATAACGGTCACCGATGGTTTTTACGCGTGAACTGGGAGCGACGATGCAGCGCGCCGTTCCCTTCCTGAGGGCGTCGAACGCTTCATCGTCGGATTGGTATTCGGTTACGGTCGCTGTGGGGAATAGACTTTCAAGTGCATTTCGGTTGACAAACGATGATTTGGTACAGGCGATGTTCTGAAGGTCTTTTTTCAGGTTACTGCCGGTGTGGATGGCGGTGAGGGACATGGTCCCCAACGATACCGACTGCACAACGCCTGATTGCTCGGCAAACCAGTAATCTCGGTATGCCGGCAGCGCAACGTCTATGCTTTCCTTTGACAGGGCCTTTGACATCATCTTGTAGCTATCAAAGGCGACGGTTTTGACCGTAATGCCAAATTTATCGTGTAGCGTCGTCGCAAGCGATGCGAGCGAGCCTTCCATTTTGCCGTCTTCGTCTTCGTTGCAGTAGGGGAGTTTGCCCGTAATGTAGCCGAGCGTGATGGTGTTGTCATTTGCTTTGAGCCAGGAACGTTCGGGTCCGTTGAGCGATGATGAGCCGCTGTTTTGGGTCGAGTAGTGAGATTTTACTTCGTCGTTATAGCGTGGGTTGACGCGGGCGATTGCTGTCATGGCGGCATTGATGTCGTCCATCAGGTCGGGGCGGCTTTTGGGGACGGCAAAATAGTAGTCGCTCGACCCAATGTAGAACATGGGGGAGGCACTGGGCGACGAGGTCGTGTCGTTCATGATGACGGCATCGACCTCGCCGTTTGCCAGCGCATCAAAGAGAACGGAGTTTCCGTCATACTCCTTGTATGTGCAGGCGATTCCTTCGTTGGCGAGCCATTGCTGGCCAACGAAGGTTTGCATAACGCCGGGGTTGCAGCCGATGGTAAGGCCTTGGAGCGCTCGGGGGTCACCCTTGGCCAGATCGTCGGGCTCGGGCCTGGCGTAGATGTAGTAGCGCTCGGTGCCCTCGGGGTTCGATGAGAAGAGCAGTTTTTGGGCGCGTTCTTCGGAGTAGGAGATGTTTGGCATGAGGTCAATCTCGCCGGCTTCGAGCTTCTCCATAAGCTCGGTGAAGGTGCCGGAGACGTATTCGTACTGCCAGCCGGGTGTGTAGTACGAGAGGGTCTGGAGGTACTCGTAACCCCATCCCGAGAGACGCTCGCCGGGGGTGCCGTCCTGGAAGCCCTCGTTGTTGACGAGCCAACCAACGCGGACCGTTTTGACCTGCTGACTAGAGTCATCGGCAAAAGCCTGGACAGGCGCGATGGAATTCAGCACGGCAAGCGCGGCAAGCGCGACGGCCAGGGTGCGATATATAACTGAACGAAGGACAGCGGAAGCTCTCACATGCAATCCTAACGAATCGAGACATTACCGCATAAGGATACCAGCTCAGCCTGCCCAGTCGGCAGCTGCATCGCTAAACGATCCCGCCCGGCAGTTGGGGACAGTCCCTTTCTGCCGGCACAAAAGGAACGTCCCTAACTGCCGGTTGTGGGACAATACCGAGCGAACGTGATTGGTTGTCCGTGGAAAGGGTCGCGATGAACAGGTTGAGGACGCTTGCCGATGTGCTGCGACAGGCTGGCTTTGCACGCATTACGGGCCTGTTTCTTATCTTTTACCTGCTGTGCTCGACGGCTGTCTGGCTGTCCGAGCCTACGACCCTCACCTTTGGTGATGGTCTCTGGTTTAGCTTTGAGACGGTCTCGACGATCGGCTTTGGCGATATCCCGGCAGAAACGCCGGTTGCCCGCGGCATTACCGTCATCCTAAGCGTCATCAGTATCTTCTATATCGCCATGCTTACGGGCGTGGCGGTGAACTACTGCAATACGCTCATCAAGCTGCGCCAAAAGGACACCATGGCGCGCTTTATGGACGATCTTGAGCATTTGGAAGAGCTCGATCGTGACGAGCTCGCCGATCTGTCGCGCCGCGTGTGCGAATATCGCCGCCGCCAACGCTAGAACGGGCGCCGCGCGTCACGATGAGGGGGACTGAAATGAATATCACCGTGTATCTGGGTGCCAGCGTCGGTAGTGACCCGGCGTTTCTACCTGCGGTACAGGAGCTGGGCAACTGGATTGGCACCAACGGCCACGCGTTGGTGTACGGCGGGTCCAAATCGGGCCTGATGGGCGCGCTCGCCGATAGCGTGCTCGATGCTGGCGGACATGTGACGGGCGTGGAGCCGAGCTTTTTTATCGAGGCCGAGTTTCAGCACGACGGAATCGACGATCTCATCGTGACGAGCGATATGGCCGAGCGTAAAGCCAAGATGATCGAGCTTGGTGATGCCTTCATTGCCTTTCCCGGCGGGACGGGTACGCTCGAGGAGATTGCCGAGGTCATATCCGCCGTGTCGTTGGGGCATCTGAGTGCGCCGTGCATTCTGTACAACCTGGATGGGTACTACAACGACCTCAAAGCCCTGCTCGGGCACATGATTGATAAGGGGCTTTCGAGCTCGAAGCGCCAACTCGGCATCTACTTTGCCGACGATTTGCGC
>CABUHP010000046.1 GCA_902491415.1 uncultured Collinsella sp. | reverse complement strand
CATCGAGGGCATGAAGGACGCCAGCGGCTCCGAGGTTTGGAACGAGTGCCGCACGTGGGCGCTCGCCAACCTGGACAAGTTTGAGCATGTCGATGCTGCGTTTGTCGAGTCCATCCCGGCGCGCGTCTCCAACTCCATTACCGAGTCCACGCTGCATGGCTGCCCGCCGGCGGAGATCGAGCGCATCGCGACCTACCTGATTGCCGAGAAGGGTCTCAACACCTACATCAAGTGCAACCCCACGCTGCTGGGCTATGAGTTTGCCCGCCAGCGTCTGAACGAGCTGGGCTTTGACTACATCGTCTTTGATGACACGCACTTCCGCGAGGACCTGCAGTGGGCCGACGCCGTGCCCATGTTCGAGCGCCTGATTGCCCTGTGCGCCGAGCACGGCCTGGAGTTTGGCGTCAAGCTGACCAACACGTTCCCCGTCGACGTGACGAGGAACGAGCTGCCTTCCACCGAGATGTACATGTCCGGCCGTTCGCTGTTCTCGCTGACCATCGAGGCTGCCCGTCGCATTACCGAGCAGTTCGATGGCAAGCTGCGCATCAGCTACTCCGGCGGTGCTACGGTCTACAACATCCGCGCCCTGTACGATGCCGGCATTTGGCCCGTCACCCTGGCGACCGACGTGCTCAAGCCCGGTGGCTACGAGCGCTTTAGCCAGATGGCCGGCGAGTTTACCGACCTGGATGGCAAGCCGTTCGCGGGTGTCTCTCTCGAGGCTGTGACTGCGATCCAGACCGACTCGCTCACCAACCCGCTCTACAAGAAGCCGCTGCGCCCGCTGCCCGACCGCAAGGTCGCCGGCAAGAGCCCGCTTTCCGACTGCTTTACCACGCCGTGCCGCACGAGCTGCCCCATCCAGCAGGACATTCCCGCCTATCTGGCGGCTGTTGACGAGGGCCGCTACGAGGACGCACTCAACATCATCATCGAGCGCAACGCTCTGCCGTTCATCACTGGCACCATCTGCCCGCATCCCTGCGGCCGTGCCTGCGAGCGTGCGTTCTACGAGCCCGAGGGTGCTCAGATCCGCGCCAGCAAGCTCAAGGCCGCCCGTGAGGCCATGACCGCCGTGCTGCCCAAGCTGCGTGCCCAGGCTATCGCCAACGACGGCGAGCGCAACGTTGCCGTTATCGGCGGCGGCCCGGCCGGCCTGGCGACGGCATTCTTCCTGACGCGCGCCGGCGTGCCCGTCACCATCTTTGAAGCCCGCGACTCGCTCGGCGGCGTGGTCCGTCACGTGATTCCCGAGTTCCGTATCGCGAGCGACGATATCTCCCACGATGCCGAGCTCTGCCTGGCCTTTGGCGCCAAGGTGCAGCTCAACGCTCGCGTGGATTCCATCGACGAACTCAAGGCCCAGGGCTTTACCGACGTGGTCGTGGCCACCGGTGCCTGGATGCCCGGCTCTGCAGGCTTGGGCGAGGGCGCCGAGCTCGACGTGCTGGAGTTCCTCGAGGCCGCCAAGAAGGGCGAGAAGCTCGAGCTGGGCGAGGACGTCGTGGTCATTGGCGCCGGCAACACCGCCATGGACGCGGCTCGCGTGGCCAAGCGTCTGACTGGCGTGAAGAACGTGCGCCTGGTGTATCGCCGCACCAAGAAGCAGATGCCCGCTGACGAGGAAGAGCTTGATCTTGCTCTTGCCGACGGTGTTGAGTTCTGCGAGCTGCTGGCCCCCAAGGCACTTAACGGCGCCGTGCTGACCTGCGACGTTATGGAGCTTGGCGAGCCGGATGTAAGCGGCCGTCGCAGCCCCGTCGCCACGGGCGAGACCGTCGAGCTTCCCGCCACCACGGTGATCTGCGCCGTGGGCGAGGGCATTGATGCCAGCCTGTACGATGCCGCGGGCGTCGAGCACGACCGTCGCGGCCGTCTTGCCGCCACCTCCACCGGCGTCGAGGGCGTTTGGGCTGCCGGCGACTGCCGTCGCGGTCCGGCCACCGTGGTCGAGGCTATTGCCGACGCCGCCGAAGTCGCCCGCGCCATCGCCGGCGTGGACTTTAACAAGTACGCCGACTGCAACGAGCAGGCCGGCCGCGAGGACACCTGCTACGAGCGCAAGGGGTCGCTGTGCCGCGACAAGCGCAACTGCACCAAGACCCGCTGCCTGGGCTGCGGCTCGGTGTGCGAGGTCTGCTGCGACGTGTGCCCCAACCGCGCCAACGTGGCAATTAAGGTGCCGGGCCTGGCCAAGCATCAGGTCGTCCATGTCGACGGCATGTGCAACGAGTGCGGTAACTGCGCCGTGTTCTGCCCTTACCAGGAGGGTCGTCCCTACAAGGACAAGCTCACCCTGTTCTGGAGCGAGGAGGACATGGAGAACTCCGAGAACGAGGGCTTCCTGGCCGTGGACGAGGACCACTTTAAGGTTCGCGTCGCCGGCACGGTCCGCACCGTCTCGGTCGATGCCGTCAACACCGGTCTTCCCGAGGCCGTCCGCCTGACCATCAGGGCTGTGCGCGACAACTATTCGTACCTTCTTAAGAAATAGGCGAGTCTCTTATGGCCAAATCCATTCAACATAACGTGGCCTACGTTGCCTGCGGAAGCGGTTGCGCCTCCGCAGGCGGCGATGCCCGCTGCAGCGAAGGCTGCATTGGCTGTGGCGCCTGCGTCACGGCCTGCCCCCACGGCGCCATTGCGCTGGTCGATGGCATCGCCCGCGTGGACCGCTCCAAGTGCACGGGCTGTGGCCTGTGCGGCGTGGCGTGCCCGCAGCGCGTGATTGCCTTCGTCCCCGGCTACCAGAACATTCTGGTGCGCTGCAACAACACCGATAAGGGTGCCATTGCGCGCAAGGTCTGCGA
This sequence comes from uncultured Collinsella sp., assembly GCA_902491415.1. Classification (GTDB taxonomy): domain Bacteria; phylum Actinomycetota; class Coriobacteriia; order Coriobacteriales; family Coriobacteriaceae; genus Collinsella. Next base: position 6,916 of record CABUHP010000046.1, on the reverse strand, counting down.
CACGAGCTGTATCGGTTGCGGTATGTGCGCCAAAAAGTGCCCTGCCGGCGCTATCCGCATCGAGGACAACTGCGCCCATATCGACGGCGTGGACTGCCTGTCGTGCGGCATGTGCGCCGTCGTCTGCCCGCATGGCGCCATCCACGACCGCACCGGCATCGCCGCCGGCGTGTAGAAGGGAATCACCATGGCACAGGAATTCACTTTTACCGTTAACGGTGTCGAGCACACGACGACGGAGAATAAACCACTGCTGCGCTATCTGCGCGACGACCTGCACATTCACTCCGCCAAGGACGGCTGCTCCGAGGGCGCCTGCGGCACCTGCACCATCCATGTGGACGGTGCGGCCGTCAAGGCGTGCGTACTGACCACTGCTCTTGCCGCCGGCCGTAACATCGTGACCGTCGAGGGCCTGCCCGAGGACGTGCGCGAGGCCTTTGTGTACGCCTTTGGCGCCGTGGGCGCCGTGCAGTGCGGTTTTTGCATCCCCGGCATGGTCATGGCGGGTGCAGCGCTGATCGCCGAGGACCCCGAGCCCACCGAGGAGCAGATCAAGTACGCCATCCGTGGCAATGTCTGCCGCTGCACCGGCTACAAAAAGATTATCGAGGGCATTTCGCTGGCAGCTGCGGTGCTCCGTGGCGAAAAGCAGATCGACGAGGATTTGGAGCGCGGCGACGACTACGGCGTGGGCAAGCGCGCCTTCCGCATCGACGTGCGCAAGAAGGTGCTCGGCGAGGGCAAGTATCCCGACGACATCGACGAGCTCGATCAGCCGGGTCTGACCTATGCCAGCGCCGTGCGCTCCAAGTACCCGCGCGCCCGTGTGCTCTCCATCGATACTTCCAAGGCCGAGGCCCTGCCCGGCGTGGTGGGCATCCTGCGCGCCGAGGACGTGCCGGTCAACCAGGTCGGCCACCTTATCCAGGACTGGGACGTCATGATCGCCCAGGGCGATATCACCCGCTGCGTGGGTGACGCTATCGTGCTGGTGGTTGCCGAGGACGAAGCGACGCTCGAAAAGGCCAAGAAGCTCGTAAAGATCGATTACGAGCCGCTGGAGCCCGTGCGCAACATTGTCGAGGCCAGAGCTGCCGACGCCCCGCGCCTGCACGACAGCTTCTTTGCCTTTGGCAACACAGTGGAGCTCAAGGACAACGTGTGCCAGAGCCGCCATGTGACGCGCGGCGACGCCGCCAAGGCGCTGGCGGAGAGCGCGTTTACCGTGACGCAGCGCTTTACCACGCCCTTTACCGAGCATGCCTTCTTGGAGCCCGAGTGCGCCGTCGCCTTCCCGTACAAAAACGGCGTCAAGGTGCAGTCGACCGACCAGGGTGCCTACGACACGCGCAAAGAGTGCGCCCACATGTTTGGCTGGGATAACGAACCCGAGCGCGTGGTCGTCGAGACCATGCTCGTGGGCGGCGGCTTTGGCGGCAAGGAGGACGTGTCCATCCAACACCTGGCTGCGCTCGCCGCATACAAGTTCCAGCGTCCCGTGAAGTGCAAGCTCACGCGTGCCGAGTCGCTTGCCTTCCATCCCAAGCGTCATGCCATGGACGGCACCTTTACGCTGGGTTGCGACGCCGAGGGCAACTTTACCGGCCTGGACTGCGAGATCAACTTTGATACCGGCGCCTACGCGTCGCTGTGCGGCCCGGTGCTCGAGCGCGCTTGCACGCATGCTGTCGGCCCCTACAAGTACCAGAACACCGACATTCGCGGCTTTGGCTACTACACCAACAACCCGCCCGCCGGCGCGTACCGCGGCTTTGGCGTTTGCCAGTCCGAGTTTGCGCTCGAGAGCCTGATCGACTTGCTGGCAGAGAAGGTCGGCCTGGATCCGTGGGAGATTCGTTACAGAAACGCCATCGAGCCGGGCGAGGTTTTGCCCAACGGCCAGATTGCCGACTGCTCCACGGCGCTTAAGGAGACACTGCTCGAGGTCAAGGATGCCTACTATGCGCATCCCGGCCACGCCGGCATTGCCTGCGCTATGAAGAACGCTGGCGTGGGCGTTGGCCTGCCCGATGCCGGTCGCTGCAAGATTCGCGTCGAGGATGGCCGCGCCGTGGTCTACGCCGCTACGTCCGACATCGGCCAGGGCTGCAACACCGTATTTTTGCAAGACGTTGCCGAGGCATGCGGCCTGCCGCTTCGCTGCATCGCCAACGGCGAGTGCTCCACCGAGAACGCTCCCGACTCCGGCACCACGTCTGGCTCGCGTCAGACGGTCGTGACCGGCGAGGCCGTGCGCGGTGCCGCCTTCCTGCTGCGCGATGCCATGCTTGACATCGAGGCCGGCAAGTCTGCGCCCGCCGCTCCCGTGAGTGCGCATGGCGACGGCGTCAAGATCGAGTATGACGACGGCCGCGCCTATCAGCTGCGCACGCAGGAGCTCGTCGCCGGCCAGGGTATGCATCCTCAGGATCCCGCGGCCGCCATCAAGGCGCTCGAGGGATGCGAGTTTGGCTACGTGTACCTGGAGCCGACCGACAAGCTGGGCGCCGACGTGCCCAACCCCAAGAGCCACATCTGCTACGGCTTTGCCACGCATGTGGTCATTTTGGACGATGACGGCCGCGTGAGCGAGGTCTATGCTGCGCACGATTCCGGCAAGGTGGTCAACCCCATCTCCATCCAGGGTCAGATCGAAGGCGGTGTGCTCATGGGTATGGGCTATGCGCTTACCGAGGACTGGCCGCTCAAGGACTGCGTGCCCCAGGCAAGGTACGGCACGCTCGGGTTGTTCCGCGCGCCCGAGATTCCGGATATCCACGCCATCTACGTGGAGAAGGACGAGCTACTGCCCGTGGCATACGGCGGCAAGGGCATCGGCGAGATCGCAACGATTCCCACGGCGCCCGCCGTACAGAACGCCTATCGCGCATTTGACGGCAAGCTGCGTCCGGATCTGCCCATGGTGGATACGCCCTACAGCCGCGCCCGCAACCGCGGGTAGGGTAGGGCGCGGACGGCCATTGCTGACGAGCTGTTCGCGCTCAACATCAACTACATACGCTGCGCCTTTGGCCCCGGCTCCATCGCGAGCCGGGGCCCTTTGTTTGGAGTGGAAACTGCGTCCCGGATTTGGCGCTCAGAACGGGACACGCTTTCCGGATGGCATGTTTGGCGGAAACTACGGCCCAGTTTTTGGCTCCAGAACGGGATACATTTTCCGGAACGGTCCACGTGCGGTGGTGTACCGACCCTTTTGCGTGCGCCGCTTGTCGAATTACGTTATAGCTAGCTATAACGTAAAGGAAGGATGGCCCTATGTTTATCGGAAGAACGGCGGAAATGTCCGAGCTCAATCGACTGTATGGCACGGGCTCCTTTGAGATGCCTGTGATTTACGGCCGCCGTCGCGTGGGCAAAACGCGTCTTATCACAGAGTTTATCCAAGGCAAGAAGGCTATTTACTTTCAAGCTCGTCGCACCAATGCAGAGGCAAACCTGCATGGCTTTAGCCAGGCGATACTTGCGGGCTCCGTTGGTGTTGCTGGCGTGTCGTTTCGTAGTTTTGACGAGGCGTTCGATGCATTGGCTACCATGGCTCGTACGGAACGTTTGATTGTCGTGATCGACGAGTATCCTTATCTCGCCCAATCGAATCCCGAGATCAGCTCGTTGCTGCAAGACAAGATCGATCACTTGTACAAAGAGACCAAGCTTATGCTTATCCTGTGCGGGTCGTCGCTTTCGTTTATGGAAGAGCAGGTGTTGGGCTACGAGAGTCCGCTATACGGTAGGCGTACGGCCCAGTTTAAGATCATGCCGCTCGATTTTATGACGACCCTCGGCCTGTGGCAGAGCATGGGTCGCGAAGACGCTGCAGTTTGCTATGGCATGACGGGTGGCATTCCTGCATATATCGAGAAAGTCGATCCTGCCGCACCGCTCAAGGACAACATCAAACGTCTTTTTCTTACTCCTACGGGCTATCTCTTTGAGGAGCCGAGTAACCTGCTATTGCAGGAGTGCCGCAATCCCGAGCAATATGATGCGATCGTGCAAGCAATTGCCCAGGGGCGCTCGAAGATCTCGGAGATTGCGAGCTCTACGGGAATCCCTGCGAGCAACGTAAAGAGCTATGTGGATAAGCTGGCGTCGCTTGGGATTGTCGAGCGCGAGCTGCCCCTAAACGAGACGAGCAATAAGCGAGCCGTGTATCTGCTGAGCGACCAGATGTTTAGGTTCTGGTACAAGTTTGTTCCGCAGAACATCGGGCTGATTCAAAACGATATGGCCGAGATGGCGTATGAGCGCATTGAGCCGCACGTATCGGATTATATGGGTACGGTCTTTGAGATTATATGCAGACAATACGTGTACGAACTCGCGCGGGCGGGCCAGCTTGATGTGGTTCCGGCAAGCGTTGGGCGCTGGTGGGGGACGGATAATCGCACGCATACGCAGGAAGAAATCGACTTGATTGTTGACGATGGCGAGAGCACTGCTCTGTTTGCGGAGTGCAAATGGCGCAATGAACCGGTGGGCGAAGACGTGCTGCAAAAGCTCGTGCATCGAAGCGAGCTCTTTAGGCGGCAGCACAAAAGCTATGCGATCTTCTCGAAGCGAGGCTTTACGCAAGGATGCCAGGAAGCTGCGGCGAGCAGGGGAGATGCCAAGCTGATTTCGTTTGCCGAGATGTGCGAGCGGAGATAACCAAGCACGCTCTGATGTGATGCTCGGAATGGGTCGCGCTAAGGATGCCAAGCGTAAAACCTTCAATGAAAATGGCGTAAAAACTACATCTGTCATGGCGTAAAAACTACATTGAAAGTAGCGTAAAATCAGCATTGAGAATGGCGTAATTTCGCATATCGCGTGATAGAGAGGGACGGCCGTCTATGGATGCACCAAAGAGATTGACCCAAAAGGGATATAGGCCCCGGCTCATAGAGGAGCGCCTCGACACCCTTATGCGGGCGTTTGGCTGTGTGGAGATCAACGGCCCCAAATGGTGCGGCAAGACCTGGACGGCGCTCTCTCGCTCGGCGAGCGTCTCCAGGCTCGATGAGCCTGCGCAGCGTGCGGCGGCAGAGGTCGACCCAAGCCTGGCGCTCATCGGCGATGCGCCACACCTGGTCGATGAATGGCAGGAGGTGCCCGAGGTTTGGGATGCCGCCCGGCGTTTCGTGGACGCGAGCGGCAACGAACGGGGGACACTTTTGCTCACGGGCTCGACCGCGCTCAAAAGCGAGGAGCGCAGCCATGTTCGTCATTCCGGCACGGGTAGGATCGCCCGTCTGTCAATGCGCCCCATGGCCCTGTGTGAGTCGGGCGACGGCGAGCCGCTCGTGTCACTGGCAAGCCTCTTTAAGGGCGAGGATTTTGCCCCTCAGCGTCGCGAGAGCACGGTGGATGACGTCGCCCGCTGGTGCTGCAGGGGCGGTTGGCCTGCAAATCTTGGGCTTTCGGAAGATCTTGCGCGAGAGACGGCAAGCCAGTACGTGCACTCGGTGCTCGACGTCAACGTGCTGGACGAGGGCATGTCGCCCGAGCTTGCACACGGCCTTTTGCGAGCTCTTGCCATGAACGAGAGCCAGGCTGTCACGTACAAGACGCTCGTAAAGGACGCCTCGTACGGTGAGGCGGGCCCCGACGAGAGGACCATCGCTGCGTACTTGGACCTCTTCAACAGGCTCAAGCTGACCGAGGACCTGTGCGGATGGGAGCCGCCCATGCGCTCGAAGGCCCGCGTTCGCGTGCGCCCCAAGCGCTACTTCTGTGACCCGTCACTTGCGGCGGCGTTGCTGGGGGCTACCCCTGAGCGGCTGCTTGGCGATATGCAAACGCTGGGGATGCTCTTTGAGAATCTCGTCCTGCGCGACGTGCGCGTGTTCCTTTCCACCTACGGCGGTGTCGACAACAGTGTCCATTATTTCCGAGATGAGAAGGGCCTTGAGGTCGATCTGATCGTTGAGCACGACGGGCGCTGGGGAGCCATCGAGGTCAAGCTGAGTGATGCGAAAGCAGACGATGGAGCGAGAAATCTCAAGGCGCTGGAGAGGAAAGTGCTCTCCAATCCTGCCGCCCAGAATGCCGCGCCGGCGTTTTTGGCGGTCGTGGTTGGAAAGGGGAGCATTACCTACAGACGCGATGACGGCGTGGCGGTGATCCCCATGGCGGCACTTGGGGCGTAGTGGTTTTGCGGGCGTGCCGTGCTTCCTTTACCGAAAATCCATTTGGTAAACCAGATGCTCGCGGATAGAATAAAGTTGACGGCAGCCCAAGGGTGATAGCTGGGCAGCGCCGTTGCTTGGTCAAGAGGTCAGTGCCTTAATGGCAGCGACTTGTTATGCTTCGAATGCTGCTTGAGTGCCTCGGAAAGTTCGATAAGCGCCGTGAAGAGCGAGACCAAAGCAACCAAGAGTTCTACGAGCTCTGATGGGCCCGGGATGACCGCTGATTCAAGTCACCGGGCCTAAACTTTTTCACGCATTTGAATAGAGCGGGCGACTTTCTTGGGGCCGTCTGCATGGCGAGTGCCTGGCGTATGGCATTGCGCCCTGCTTTCATGTCCGCACGGGCGCCTATCCTTACGGCAATGTAGCCGCCTGTGTAGTAAGCGGCCAGCAACGGAGAAAGGCCCTAACCGTGTCAGCTGAAAAGACGCCGTGTATCTCGGCTATCGATACGACGAACTTTGCGCGCCAGATTGTGCTGGACTTTGAGTTTGCGCCGGTGCCAAAGCAACGCCAACGCCGTGGGCTGCGCAACGAGATTATCGAGGTCGGCGCCGTCAAGCTCGATTACCACGGCAACGTTATGGGCGAGTTCTCGCAGTTTGTGCAGACGGAATTTACCGAAGGCGTTGCGTTTCCCGTCCGCGAGCTTACGGGGATATCAGCCGTGGATACCGCGATGGCCGATCCGCTCTACATGGTGATTAAGACGATATGAGAAA
>CABUHP010000045.1 GCA_902491415.1 uncultured Collinsella sp. | reverse complement strand
TGGGCATTTATGAGGTCGGCCGTGCTTACGCCAATCATCCGGGCATTCTGCGCGGCGACGACATGACCACCGAGACGCTCGTGGCCAAGACCATGTGGGCACTCGGCCAGTCACGCGATGCCGCCGAGATCCAGCGCCTGTTCTACAGCCAAGTCAACCACGATCGCATCCCGATGGCGTAATCCCTAAGGCAGTTCCACTTATCGCAGCCTCAAACGACAGGTGGTCCCCCTCGGGCCGTGCAAAAATCGGAGTATTCTGCAATTTCTCCGCCGGAGACATAGAATCGGCCGATTGTTAGACGAACTTTTAGGGCGAAGAGGCCGTCTAGTAAATATTTATTCCACATTTTTATTAAGCGTGTGGATTAACTACTGTCAAAAAGGCAAAGCCAGCCGCTCGAGCTACCATCTACGGCTGAACAAGTGCTGAATACTCGCGATTTTGCACATCGAAACCAGGGGGACCCGCCCAAAGAGCGTCAAATACAGCGGGGGAACGCCCTATCCGATACCCTCGAGAAGCTCTGACACCGTCATGCCGAGTGCGGGCGCGATCTTAAATAGAACCTTGAGCGTGAAATTTGCCGTCCCATCTTCGATTCGGTCGAGGTAGGGTCGGCTGATTCCTGTCGCCACACAAAAATCAACCTTGGAGATACCAAGGTCCCTGCGTGTCTCTTCGACCCGCCTGCCAAGAATCTGTTTCGCACGTTCGTCCATGCAGCCGAGTTTGAAATGGAGCCGAACATAAACGTAAACTATAGTTTACGTTTTGCCGAATACACAGGAGTTTTCTATGTCGGGTTCTTCGGTCCGCATGTACCGAGCCACGCTTCGCACAAACAGCGCACCGCCCAAGCTCGTCGTCGTTGAAGCAGAATGCCTTTCGCCCGATGAGCGCACAGCATTTGCATTGCTATCAAGTCGCGTCGCCGCTGTTCTGGTCCCTTGCCCGGCGCAAGGTGAACTTGCCATCCAATGCCAAGCGCACAGCTGCTCGCTCAATCAGGCTGCCGTAATCGCAACCAGCCAACGCGGTCTGCCCCTTCTCCTGGAAGCCGGCATCGCACTCGCCCTTCGCGGTGCCGGATACGAAAACGAGACCGCCGCCGACATGGTCTTTAAACCACGATCGAGCGGCGGCCTCGCAGCAGCCATTGAATATATGTGCAGGCTCGTTGCCTAAAAGGACAAGCTAGAAACCAAGGCCAAAGCCCGTTCCGGTAATCGCCGAGTACATAAAGTAAACGTTGACCACGTTGAGGAACACACCCGTGATGCAACCGTTGCGCAGGTAGCGCTCGCACACGATGCGCGCCATGGCGGCGGAGTCATCATTGTTTTTAGCCTGGCGTCCCGCCGTAAAGTACGTCGCCACGCTCAGCAGCAGGTTGAGCACCGGCAATGCCAGCAACTCGTAGCTCTTGCCCCAGCGCGTCGCCTCGCCGGCAGCATTAAACTTTGTTGCCACCTCGGGACCAATGTTGGGGATCACAAACGCTGCGACCACCAGCGGAATCACCGCAAGCACGAGCAGCGCAATACCCATGTAGCCAGTTTTTTTGCCATATTTAAACATATGCGTCGTCCTTACACGTTAAAGCGGAAGTGCACGACGTCGCCATCGGCCATGACATAGTCCTTGCCCTCAATACGCAGCTTGCCGGCAGCCTTAGCGCCCTGCTCGCCGCCGAGCTCGATGTAGTCGTCGTAGCCAATGACCTCGGCCTTAATAAAGCCGCGCTCAAAGTCGGTGTGGATGACACCGGCGGCCTGCGGGGCGGTCGCGCCCTGACGAACCGTCCAGGCCTTGACCTCCATCTCGCCGGCCGTAAAGAACGACTGCAGACCGAGCAGCTTGTAGGCTGCCTGCGCGAGCACGTCCAGACCGGGCTGCTCCAGGCCCAAGCTTTCCAGGTAGTCGGCGGCGTCCTCGGGATCGAGCTCGGAAAGCTCGGCCTCGATCTTGGCGCAGATAGGCAGCGGCTTGACGCCGTCGATGGGCGCCAGATCGTCGTTGAGCATATCCTCGTCCACGTTGGCCACATACAGGATGGGCTTCATAGTGAGCAGGAACAGGCCCTTGGCGGCGGCACGCTCCTCGTCGGTCATCTCCATGGATGCGGCGCGCTTGCCCTCGTTGAGCCAGGCAAGCAGGCGCTTGGCCACCTCGAACTTGGGCATGAGCTCCTTGTCGCGCTTGGCCTCCTTCTCGAGCTTGGGCAGCTGCTTCTCGAGCGTGCCCATGTCGGCCAGGATGAGCTCGGTCATGATGGTGTCGGCATCGCCGGCGGGATCGACGAACTCGCCCGTGCGGCCCACCTCACGCATGACGTTGGGGTCCTTAAAGTAGCGCACGACCTCGCAGATGGCGTCGGTCTCGCGGATGTTGGCCAAGAACTGGTTGCCCAGACCCTCGCCCTCGTTGGCGCCCTTCACCAGGCCAGCGATGTCGACGAACTCGACCGTCGCCGGCACAATGCGGCCGGGGTTAACGATGTCGGCGAGCTTTTGCAGGCGGCTATCGGGCACATCGACGATACCCACGTTGGGGTCGATCGTGGCAAACGGGTAGTTGGCGGCAAGGCCGGTCTTTTTGGTAAGCGCGGTGAACAGCGTCGACTTGCCCACGTTGGGCAGGCCCACGATACCGATGGAAAGGGACACGACAGCTCCTTTTGGTACAGTACTTCAAACAGTATAAGTATAGCGCCGCCGCAGCATCCGGGCGAATCCGGACACCACGGCGGCGCAAATGAAGCAGAGATAGAGCTCGCTGACTAGTCCGCGAGCTTCTCCACCTGATCGAGCATCTTGTCAAGCTTGGCCTTTGCCTCGGCCTTGGCCTTCTGGGCCTCTTCGTGGGCCTTGGCCTTCTGAGCGGCCTTTTCCTCGGCCTCGGGGTCGACAACGACCAGATTGGACGCATCGTGCTCGACCAGCTTGAGCGCATGCTCGGGGCACACCTTGACGCAGGCTCCGCAACCTAGGCAATACGTGGACTCCAGTGCAAAGCGGCCGCTTCCCACCAAATCGCAGGCAAACGTGGGGCACACGTTGACGCACTCGCCGCATGACGTGCACTTGTCAAAATCGCATTCCGGTGTGCTCACCTGCATATTCTGGGCAAGCTCGGGGTGGTTCTGCAGCGTCGAGAGCACCAGCTGCCGCCCGTGCGTGAGCGAACGGCGACGCTTGGTCGTCGTGGTGCCGCACATGGTGTTGAGCGTGCGCTCGAGCTGCGTGATCTGGTGACGGTGAGCCTTCAACTTCTGCGTCACCGAGGCCAGCGCCGCCGTCGCCGGATTGAGCTTGGTCACCGTCAGGCCCGTGGTGCGGGCAATCTTATCCATGTACTCCTTGCGCTCGTACTCGCGGCGCTTATGGCATTTGAGGCTCTTGGGGTCGACCTCCAGGCCCATGCCCGTACCCGCCCACTCCTCGGCGGTAGCAATGGCCTCGCCCAAAATGTCCTCGCCACCGGTGTTGCGGCACTTATCGCACACGCCCAGTGGCAGGTAGACGCTCACGTTGGGATAGTCCGCCAGTACCGAGAACCAGGTCTCGGCCGTAATATCGCCCACGCAGGCAACGACGACCTCGTTTTCGCGCGGCATGCGCTTGAGGGCGCGTGTGCAGGTGACGTAGGCGGTCTCGTGGCTCGTAGCAGCGGAGACGATATCGTCATACAGGTTTTTAGGCGCCAGGCGCGGCGAGATGATCGCCTCGGTCGGACAGGCAGCGGCGCACAGGCCGCACTTGCGACAGGAGTCGAGGATCTCGATGGCGTCTTCCTCGACCTCGATAGCGTTGACCGGGCACACGTCCATGCACGCGGCGCAACCGCTCTTTTCGTTTTTGCAGGTCAAACACGGAATGGTGTTGCCGCGCGGGCGCTCCTTGTAGTCGGCAGGATTCCACTGCGGCGCCGACGGATCGAGTGCATCGGTCACGCCGCCAAGCGGGTTTTTAAGAAAGTCGAAACCCTTGCTGATCTCGATAATGTCATCAAACAGATCGTGTTCCTGCGCCATGCGCGGCCCCTCCCTGAGCAGTGCAAACAAGCAAGAGATAATGATACGCTATCGGCCCACACCTCGGGCAAATTACACGCGGTGCACCTTGAGGGAAATAACCCATGGCCTATCGCCGCCCCGATTGCACAAGGTCAATCAAGCGCCAAGCTATGCCTCGCACATGAGCTGCACGAGCTTTTGTCTGGTCACCTTGGCCTGCTCGTTGGCCATATTGCGCTCGTTTCTAAAGACCGCATCTGCAACGCTCATCAGGTCGGCATCGGAAATCTCGTTGCACGGACCGTCCATCGACGCCGCCGTGGGACATACGCACAACGGCAACTCGGCATAAAACGCAACGGCCTTGGCGATATCGAGCATCTTGCCGCCGCCAATGCCCACCACCATGTCGCAATACTCGGCCCGGGCTTCCTTGGCCATTTCGACAACGGCATCTTCCGTACACGGACCGTTGTAAATCTTAAAGAACGGCTCACTTAGATCTTCATCCAGAAATCCATCGACGATCTGCTTGCACAGCCGATCCTCGGTGCCTTGGTCAAACAGGACATAGGCAGCGCAACCCAACCATGACAAATACCTGCCCTGACGCGAGAGCTCACCCGGCCCCTGAACATACCGGCCAGGACCGCCATAAACCATGGGAAGCGCCATACGAGAATCCGCCCTTCATCAAACAACGATTGGTGCAAAGTAACCCGACCCCTTTGCACCATAGCAAAAAGGGGCAAAGTCATCTGCTGGCTTTGCCCCTTCCTTAGCTTGATTTACTCATCCATGAGATAGTAGTGGCCCAGCGCGTCGGCACCCAGGATGGCGTTTGCGACCATCTCGGGCGTCACCTCAAACGGCATGTTGCACATGGTATCCTCGGGCGCGCACGCGGCCTCGGCAACAATCATGGCCTGCTCGCGCGTAAGCTCGGCAACGCCAAGTTCCTTCATCGTGACCGGCAGGCCAAGCTCAATGCAGAAGCCCAAGACTTCCTCGAGCTTCTCGGTCGGGGCATCCTCGAGTACCAGCTGGACGATAGTGCCAAAGGCGACCTTCTCGCCGTGATACATGCCGTGGCACTCGGGCAGCATCGTCAGACCATTGTGGATGGCATGAGCAGCGGCAAGGCCCGAGCTCTCAAAGCCAATGCCCGAAAGCAGCGTATTGGCCTCGATGATATGCTCGACGGCAGGCGTGAGCGCACCCTTCTCCAGCGCGACCTTGGCCTTGACGCCATCGGCCATAAGCGTCTCATAGCAGAGCTTGGCGAGCGCCAGGCCGGCCATGCCGCCCTTACCGCCGGCGCAAGTGCCGCCGTCGGCATCGTGCGTCGCCTGGGCCTCAAAGTAGGTCGCGAGCGCATCGCCCATACCGGAAACCGTCAGGCGCACCGGGCTCGCCGCGATAACCGTCGTATCCATCAGAACAATGTTGGGGTTTGCCTTAAGAAAGAGATATTTATCGAACTGGCCATCGTCGGTGTAGAGCACCGAAAGCGCCGAACACGGAGCATCGGTCGAAGCAATGGTGGGGCAAATGATAACCGGGGACTCCAGGTAATAGGCGACGGCCTTCGCGGTGTCGAGGATCTTACCGCCACCGACGCCGGCGATGATGTCGCAACCGTTGTCGCGAGCGAGCGCAACCAGGCGATCGACCTCGCCCTTGGAGCACTCGCCGTTAAAGTCCTCAAACAGCAGCTCGGCCTTAGCCTCGGCAAAGCCGCCCTCGATCTTGGCACCGACGCGCTTCTTGCCCGAAGGCGTCACGATGACGAGGGCCTTAGCGCCGAGCGGCTCGACATAGGAGCCGAGCTTGGCGAGCTCGTCCGGACCCTGGATGTACTTGCTGGGGCTATTGAAAATTGCAGCCATAACTATCCCATTCTCTAAAAAAGAAAGGGGCTCCGTACAGATACGTGCGGAGCCCCTCGTTACGATAACAAGAGTCGATTAGAAATCGATATCGGTGTCGTAGTAGCAGGCCTTGAGGATCTTCTCGAAGTCAGCAGCCTTGGTCTCACGCGGGTTCTCGGGCGTGCAGGCGTCCTGCTCGGCGTTCGCGGCGATCTCGGGCAGCTTGGCGAGGAACTCCTCCTCGGAAACCATCTGCGGGTTCTCGGCGTCGACCTTCACGCCACCATTCGCGTAATCCTTGATGGACTGCGGAATGTTGAGCTGGTCGTTGAGGTCGCGGATCTTCTGGACGAGCGCAGCGATGAGCTCCTCGTTGGTCTCGCCGGGAAGGTGCAGGATCTCCTTGGCCACGTAAGCGTAACGCTCGGCAGCACGGGGATCCTTGGAGTTCCACTGGATGACCTTGCCCAGGTACATGGCGTTAGCGGCACCGTGGATGATGTGGCCGTTCTCGAAGGCGGCACCGGTCTTGTGAGCCATGGAGTGAACGATGCCGAGCAGGCCCGAGGAGAAGGCGATACCGGCGATGCACTGAGCCTCGTGCATGTGCTGACGGGCCTCATGGTCGCCAGCATAGGACTTGGGCAGCCACTCGACGATCTCGCGGATGCCGTGCAGAGCGTTGGCGTCGGTGAACATAGAGGCGCAGGTGGAAACGTAGGCCTCCATGCAGTGGGTCAGAGCATCCATGCCGGTGTGAGCGCACAGCTTGGCGGGCATGGTGTAGGTGAGCTCGGGGTCGACGATGGCGACATCAGGGGTGATGTTGAAGTCGGCCAGCGGGTACTTGATGCCCTTTTCGTAATCCGTGATGACGGAGAATGCGGTGACCTCGGTAGCGGTGCCGGAGGTAGAGGAAATGGCGCAGAAGTGAGCCTTCTGACGCAGCTCGGGGAAGCTGAACGGCTGGATAATGTTGTCGAAGGACTCCTCGGGATACTCGTAGAAGACCCACATGGCCTTAGCAGCATCGATGGGCGAACCGCCGCCGATAGCAACGATCCAGTCGGGCTCGAAGTCGCGCATAGCGGCTGCGCCCTTCATGACGGTCTCGATGGAGGGATCGGACTCGACGCCCTCGAACAGCTTGACCTCCATGCCGGCCTCTTTGAGGTCGGCCTCAACGTCCTGCAGGAACCCGCCGCGGCGCATAGAGCTGCCGCCAGAAACGATGATGGCCTTCTTACCCTTGAGGTTCTTCACCTCGTGGCGAGCGCCCTCACCAAAGTACAGATCGCGAGGATTGGTAAAACGTCCCATACTGTGCCTCCTAAACAAGCCCCTCTTAGACTTGCGTATATAACGGAGCACCCAATTGGCTCCGTTAGGACCGGTTTGCGCGTTGCCGGCGATGACAATGCGCGATGTCTAAACGTCTCAACGCTCAGACAAACACTATTTTACCGTTCTGGTTGGTCAGTTATTCACCTAAAGCCGCCAATGATGAAACGTTTTTTCTATCCCTGAAGACCCTTGTGCGGCATTCATACTCCCAAGCTGGGCAAACGTTTTATCAAGGTTGACTACATATCCCGGGCAGGACCGTGCCCCTCCAAAATATGCACCGTTCGCCGCCAAAAATCGACCGTTTGCGGCACCGTGATACCACTCGGTCGTCCAAGGTGCCGACATTTGTGCGACATCCGTCTTCGTGGTGCAAAGGTGCAAGTCCAAGTGCGGCACCCCCGTTGTGCCACATGCGGGTAAACTAGAACTTTATATAGAAACATTTGAACCCTAACCGCAGCAAAGGAGGCCCCATGGCATTCGATCCCATTCAAGAGGATTGCCATCGCCTCGTTCTTGAGGCCTTGCGCCGCGACAATATCCCGCTCACCGACGCTGCCGCCGTAGAGCATCTGATGGAACAATTCACCCGCAACCCCGCACCGCTCATCGTGCACGACCGCGACCGCGCCGGGCACCTCATTGCCAAGGTGGTCGAGGCTGTCGACTACCGCATTCCCTTTATCCCTGACGATACCCAGGCAGAGCAGGAAGAGGCAGCTGCCGAGAACATGCTCCGCGAGGCAGCCGCGCTCGACCCCACCAACTGGGACGCTCAGCGCATGCTGACCGCCCTCACCGCCGAATCCAACGAGGAATACGTGCAGTATCTGGTGTCCAAGTGCGACGAGGTGGAGCATGACCTGGCGCTCAAAATCGCCTCGGCGCAGGACCCCTACGAGCGTGAGGCCGCAGGCGACCTTACGCGCCGCCCCTATCTGCGCTGGCTTGCCGCCCTTGCGTCACGCGCGCTCATTAGCGGCCGCTATCGCATGTCGCTCGAAGCCGCAAACCGCAGCCTCGACTTTGCGCCCAACGACCCCGCCGGCGTCCGTCACACCGCGATGCTCGCCATGGCAAAGCTCGAATACCCCGCCGAGGAGCTCAAGCGCTTTCGCTCTGCCCACTCCGTCCCCTATCTCGCCAACACGCCGCTGCGCCGTCGTCCCAAGGATGCGGAGCGCGACTTGGACCCGTGGACGCTCATCGCGCTGATGAGCGCTGCCTGGCGCGAGCTGGACTACGAGGGTGCCGAGCGCTACTTGCGCATCCTTGCACGCTCGTGCCCGCACGCAGCCGAGGCGCTCTACTTCCAAACCGAGTTTCCCGATGGCGTCTATGCCCGCGTCAACGTGGGTGTGGGCTCCACCGACGAACTTGTCCTTGCGCTGTCCGAGGCGACGCCGGTACTGCAGGAGGGCCTGGGCGCCCCCGACAACGCCAGCTTTGCCGCCTGGGTCGCCACCAACGATATCGTGCGTTCCCAAATCGATGAGCGCATACTGCGGGCGGCCGAGCAGGGTTTGCCGTTTAAGGGAGGAGACCTCTAATGGATCCGAGCGTCTACATCCCCGCCTACCTGGAGCGCACCTATCTGGCGTCGCACCCCGAACTCACCGATGCAGCACGCGAGCTTGTCCATAACGACGTGAGCGTCAACCCTCAAAAGTATGCGCAGTCCGAGCATGCCCAAGCGCTGCTGTCCTATGCCGGTGTTCATCGCCACCTGCTCGACGAGCTCCATCGCATCGAGGACATGGGCAGCGACGAGGAGTTTGAGCAGACGCGCAACCGCCTGTTCGACGATATGCGTGATGAACTGCTCAAGATCGTCCGCGTCGATGCGCATGTCCTCGATGCCCAGCTGCTCGCCATCATCCTGGCCGACATGCCCGTTGACGCCTGCCTGGGCGACCTGATGAAGCTCGAGGCGACCACGGCCGATTACCTGCAGCAAAGCGTGCCCGGGTTCGACATGGAAGCCCCGCACTACTGGGCCAACAAAGTGCTGACAGACAGCGTGACGGCGGCCGATCTCACCGTGAGCGAGCCGGCTCTTATCGGGTGGCTTCATACGCTCGAGGCCATCTCGCAGCTGTGCATGGCGAGCGCCCGCTACCGCGCTGCCGCCAACTACGCCCGCCGCGTCCTTAAGGCAGAAGGCTATCCCACCCGAGCCGCAGGCACCGTGTTGCTCGCCCTCGCTCGTCTGGAAGATCAGGACGGCTTTTTTGCCCTAGCCCACCAGCTCGAGGAAGAGATCGGGGCAGACGCACTCGAGAACTCTCCTTGGTATCTGCTCGCCCGCACGATTCTGCTGTTCAAAACGAACAAGATGCGCCCGGCGACACGCGCGCTGCGCGAGTTTGCTAACCGCTGCGAGGGCGGCGCGTTCTTCTTGCTGAACCCCATGTACCAGACGCCGTACCTTCCCTGCCGGCCCGAGCCACGCGATCCCTGGGATCTTTCGCACCAGGCCGTTTGGGAAGCGGACGGCATTATCTCGGATACCCCCGACTTTGCCCCCTGGGCCAATGCCTGCGAAGACGTATCGCAGCTTGCCCAGGA
>CABUHP010000044.1 GCA_902491415.1 uncultured Collinsella sp. | reverse complement strand
CTGCTGCTTCCGGTTATTGCTGTGAGCATTGGCGTGATGTTTGCGCTTGCCGGGTTGGCAGCAGCGGCACTCGTGTTGCTGATTGTGGCCATTGGCGTGACGATTTGGCTTTGCCGTAATCGCGAGCAACGCCGTGCCGACGGTAAAACCAATGTCGGCTGGGTCGTCTTCCTGATTATTGCGTACTTGCTGAGTGTCAGCTACCTGGTGTTCTTTGTCCTGTTGATGATCAGTGCCTTTACCGGGGAATCCGTCACGGTGGGTTGATGCGCTGCCAGCAGACGGTTGCGCAAAGTGCGTTTGCTCAACGTTTGGATAACTGCATTGGCCGTTTACCGCAGCCTTAGCTCTCAGCTAATGAATTCAAGTTCAATCCTTCCTACGATGTGCTGTGTGCCGGCACGGTAGCCGGATTGTAGGAAGGATGAATAATGGCAAAAGAGGGAAAGAAGCCGATCGGCAAGATTGTCCTAGGCATCATCGTGGTGCTGGTTATTGTCGGTGCCGTGGGCTCTATGGGCGACAACTCAACCGATTCGTCTGCGAGCGATTCGGCAAAACCTGCCGAGACGACACAGCAGGCTGAGGAGCAAAAAGAACCGCAAGAACCGTATACCATTGCTGACGAGGCTGAAGACACTTCCAATCAGTTTACCTATAAGATCACGGGCACGCTGACCAATAACACGGACAAGGAAAAGAGCTACATTCAGATTGAATATGTTCTGTATGATGCCGATGGCAATCAGGTTGGAACGGCTCTTGCAAACACCAATCATTTGAAGGCGGGCGGCTCCTGGAAGTTCGAGGCACTGGGTACGGTGTCTCCCGACCAGGTTGCTAGCTGGGAGCGTTCGGACGTAAGCGGTTTCTAGCATGTTGCATGCACTGGGGGAGGTGAGGCCGAATGCCCGATAAAAAGCTGACTGACGAGTTACTCAATGAACTTCTCGACGCGCCAAACATCGATGGCTATATCAAAGAACACGACTTTGCCGCCCCGTCGCTTTCGGACTACCTGAAGCAGCTACTGCAGGAAAAGGGCTTGGAGCGTTCGCGCGTGGTGCGTATGGCCGACCTCAACGAGACGTTTGGCTATCAGATCTTTACCGGTGCGCGGCATCCAAGCCGCAATAAGGTGCTGCAGATTGCCTTTGCGATGGCGCTGACGCTCAAAGAGACCAACCGTGTGCTGACGGCTGCCGGGGTAAGCGTCCTTAACTGCAAGGACCGTCGCGATGCGATTATCATCTTTTGTATCGATCGCGGGTGCAGCCTCCAAAAGGTCAACGAGGAGCTGTATCGCTTTGGCGAGGAGACGGTGAGTTAGTGGCTGATATCTGAGCTGGCGGAGCTGCCGAACAACGATGCAAACGAACGGGGCGCGGATGCCATGGGGTGTCTGCGCCCTGCGCTATGATGGAGGCTATGGATACTCAGACCCCAACATATTCCGATGACGAGCTGACCGCAGCGCTTGCCGAGCACCTGGCGTCGCTCGATCGCGACGACAGCTATCGCGTGGAGCGTGTACTTAAGCGCTCGTCCGTTGAAACAACCGAGCTCGTGTACTTTGAAGGAACCGGCGGTGGTTCGCTCGGCCCCTTTGTCCGTAAACGCATCGATGCTTCGGCTCAAATCGGTGGGGCATACGAGCGTCTGTTTGCCGCTCAGCGGGCAGGCAGGCGTTTTGAGCACCTGCCCAGAATCGTCGATTGTCGTCGTGTGAGCGACGAGCTCAACGTGGTTATGGAATACATCGAAGGGGAGACGCTCGGGACGCTGGTGGACCGTCTGGGAGCCACCCCCGATTATGCGCGTGAATTGTATCCTGCCCTATGCGATGCCGTGGGCGAGCTCCACGCCGGTTTTGCAATAGCGGGGGAGGCTTCGGCGCCGGTGATCCATCGCGACCTCAAGCCGTCGAATATCATCGTGACAGGTGCCAACTATACGCCTGATGACGGTCTGACGTTTTCGTCGCTGGTGATTATCGACTTGGGGATCGCCCGCGTATGGCGCGATGGCGCCGATGCCGACACCGTCAAGTTTGGCACGCGACCCTATGCGCCGCCCGAGCAGTATGGGTTTGGGCAGACGAGTGTGCGCAGCGACGTCTACGCACTTGGCGCCCTGTTGTTCTTCTGCTTGACTGGAGTCGACCCTAAACCAGGGCTCGACATGCGCGAGCAATGCGAGGCGCGTGGCATTCCCACCCCACTTGCCGATGCCGTCTGCATGTCGATGGCGCTCGACCCGGCCAAGCGTTTTGCGAGTGCGGAAGCGTTGGGACGGGCGACGCGCGCGGCATACGATCTGAGTCGCCCCGTGCGGCCTCCTGCGCCTGCGCCTGTCCGTACTCCGACCTCGGAGATGGTGTTGACGCCCCAAGGGCTCCAGAACCCCACAGGGCTTCCTAGGCCTGCCGCCTCCGCTGCATGCGGTCTGCTCTCTCGCGTTCCGGAGTCTCTGGGGCGTATTTGGAATATGCTCGTCTGCCTCTCGCTGCTTGTGTTCTTTGCCGGAAGTCACTTTGCCGTCTTTCACCCCACGGGAGCAAACCAAAGCTACCCGACGTGGCTTCTCATAATCGAGTATTTTTTCTTTGTCGATGGCCTTATGGTGCTTATGCATTTTGCGCTGCTCGATAAGCGCCGTCTTCGTCGGCGATTCGCACTGCTCGACAGCTATCGCGGCAAGAAACTCGCGAAACTCTGGCTCAAGGCATTGGGTGTGCTGCTGCTATGCATGATCGTCATAGTCGCGGTTGCCAATGCGACCGGCGTTGTCGATACCTCCGCTACCTAAAAGAAAAGGGCCCCACATTGGGGCCCTTTGCAGTTGCACTTAGATGCGGTTCATCTGAGCGGCGACTTTGTTGTACCAGTCCTGCCACGTGGGCGGGCAGTACTTTTTGGCCGCTGCCGGGGTAAGGGTGGAGCCGTAGTTGGCGCCCAGATAGGCAACGTGAGCGGAGATGCCCTCGCTCCAGCTGCCAAAGCTGCGCCAACCGCCGCCACGTGCACTCCAGCCCCAGGCGTTGTAAGAATTGGCGCAATAAGCACCCTTGGTGCTCTCGATGCAGGCGATGGCGGGGGACCAACGGGGGTCGACACCGGTATTCCAAGCGGCGACGGCAAAGTTATAGCCCTGGCCTGCCATGGGGGAGCCGGCGAGATAATTGTCGATGCGGCTCGTCCACTCATTAATGAACGAATCGTAATCGGAGCTACCGGTATTGGAGTTGTTCACCGTGGTGTCGATGGTGGTGTTGGTGTTGGTGGCCTGGCTGCTGGAATTGCTGCCGCTTACGCCCTCGCCCGAGAGCTTCTCGGCGGCAGCGGCCTTATCGGCCTCAAGCTTGGCAAGCTCGGCGGCATTTTCCTGCTCGGCTTTTGCCTGTGCCTCGCTGCGAAGCTGCTGGGCCTGCGCCAGCGCATCCTCGGCGTTTTTTTGCTCCGCCTCAAGCTGAGACTTGGCCTGCTGGAGCTCGGCCTTGTTCTGCTCGAGTTCGGTTTGCATGTTATTGAGCTGTTCGATCTCGTCGACGCTCGAGCTCGTGATCTGGTTGGTGTATTTGCAGGTCGTGATGAACTCACCCAGGCTCTGTGCGTTGACCAGGAAGCTCACGATGGGATTGGTGCCCTTCTGATACTTGTACAGATCGCGCATGGCGGAGCTTGCCTTGGCCTGCTGCTCGGGAAGCTTGGCCTCGATTTCCTCGATGCTTGCCTCATTGGAGTCAATCTGCTTTTGCAGGTCATCGAGTTTGGTGCGGGCGTCGTTGTAGGCGCTCGTGGCGGCTTCGATCTTCTGCTGGGCTGCGGAAAGCTGGTCCTGCGTTGCCTGCGAGGCGGCATACGCCGCAACGGGGGAGAGCATCGGCGTGGCCGTCAGCGCAACGGCGAGCACGGCGCTCGTGATGATACGAGCCGGCTTCGACGCAATGAACGCTGCGGTGCGATGATTCGAATGCTGCATCCAGTCCCTCTGCAATCAATCGTAGGTTATGGTTCGAACGGTATTCTACTACTGCTTTCGACCTCAACTTGAACCTTAAAGGTTCCAAAGGGTCAAGTTGAACTTGAGGCTTTGGCTTTGACCTGCAGTTATGATGAATTGTTGAGAAACCATAGAGTTCAACTTTAACGTTACAGAGCTCTGTTTGAGAGGAGTTTTGGGCTGTAAAAGCCATCTCAACGTGGGGTTTTATAACTACAGCGTGCCCTTCTGGCGAGCCTGCTCAATCTCTTCGAGGGCCTCGGCGGGGGTGAACGAACAGGTGCCGTCGCCGAGCTTGACTACCTGGATTTCGTCACCGGCGTTGACCTCTCCGCCCTTTAGTACCACGCCGAAAACGCCCTCGTGGGGAAAGATGCAGTCGCCGGCGAGATAGTAGATGGCGCAACGGGTGTGGCAGACCTTGCCGATTTGGCTGATTTCGACGAGCGCGTCGCTTCCAAGCTTGAGCTGTGTGCCCAAAGGGAGCGAGAGCAGGTTGATGCCCCGGGTTGTGAAGTTCTCCCCAAAGTCACCCTCGTGTACGTCGAGCCCGCGTGCCTGCGCCGTCTGGATGGACTCCGCGGCTAAAAAGGAAACCTGACGGTGCCAATGTCCGGCGTGCGCATCGGTGGCGAGGCCAAATTGCTCTATAACGGTGTCGCGTCCATCGGCGACGGGCGACTTGCGAGTGCCCTTGTGTACCGACGTGTTGATCGAGACGATGTGGGCGGGTCCGTTGTAGGCGTCGTTTGCCGTGCACAGGGGAGCGGTCGCTTTCGCACGTTTCGCCAGCTCGCGCCTCGCGGCATTGAGGATGGGATTATCGGTCGGATGGTCTTGGGGCACGTGCGCGCCTTTCGCTCGAGGATGTCAATACACTGAATCCTACAACAATGGTAGGTTCATTGCCCGTTGTCATACAACGGTGAGCGCCGTCTTCGTGCTGGCCTTCGTGCTGGACGATTACGTCGATTGCCATAGATACGGTGGAGCTTTGGGCGCCGGCGGCTTGGCACGCTAGAATAAATCAGTTGCGCAAAGACCGCCCGTTGTGTGGGCAGTTCATGATAGGAAGTTTCCATGGCATTGCAATTTACAGAGCGCGAGTTCATTCCCGTGCTGCTTGGTGGCGACATCAACGCCTATTCGGTGGCGCGCGCCTTCTACGAGGAGTACCAGGTCAAGAGTCTGGTCTTTGGCAAGTATCAGACGGGTCCCGCGTACCGCAGCCAGATTATCGACTACACGCCCAACGTGGATATCGACACCATGCCCGTGATGCTCAAAACCGTCAACGGCATTGCCCAAGCGCATGCCGACAAGACTATTGTCCTTGTGGGCTGCGGCGACAACTATGTCGCTCTCGTGGCTCAAGCCAAGGATGCTCATGAGCTGGCGGATAACATCGTCGCTCCCTACGCGCCCTACAGCATGCTCGAGCAGTGCCAGAAGAAGGAGATCTTCTACGAGCTGTGCGAGAAGCATGGCGTGCCCTATCCACACACGTTTACCTTTACCAAGGCGATGCTCAATGCTCAGGGTGAGGCGCCTGCCGAAGTGCTCGACCAGATCGATTTTCCTTACCCGATGATTCTGAAGCCTTCTGACGGCATCATGTGGTGGCAGCATGAGTTCGAGGGCCAGAAGAAGGCCTATGAGATTGCCGACCGCGCCGAGCTGGAACAGGTCATTCGCGATTCGTATGCCAGCGGCTACACCGACGATCTGATCTTGCAGGATCGCGTGCCCGGCAACGACGAGTACATGCGCGTGCTCACCAGCTATTCCGACCGCAACGGTAAGGTCCGCATGATGTGCCTGGGCCATGTGCTGCTCGAGGAGCATCAGCCCCACGGTGTCGGCAACCATGCCTGTATCATTACCGAGCCTAACGACGAACTCATGGGCGGCGTGCGCAAGCTGCTCGAGGACCTTCACTTTGTGGGCTATTCCAACTTTGACGTTAAGTATGACGAGCGCGACGGCTCGTTTAAGTTCTTCGATTTCAACACGCGCCAAGGTCGCAGCAACTACTACGTCACTAACAGCGGCTTTAACGTTGCCAAGTATGTGGTGGACGAGTATGTGTTCGACCGCCCGTTTGAGCCGGAGTTTGTGACGGCACAGGACGAGGCGCTGTGGATGGTCGTTCCCATGGGCGTCGTCGACAAGTACGTCAAGGATCCCGAGCTGCGCGCTAAGGTGCATCGCCTGGACAAGGAAGGCAAGGGCGCCGACCCTTCGTTTATGAAGGGCGACTTTGTCTTTAATCGCTGGCTGCGCATGTGGCACACCAAGCTGCGCCACTTTAAGCTGTTCAAGACGTATTACAAGTAGATGAGTGCGGCGCCCGTCCGGTTTACATCGGGCGGGCGCGGGTATGATACGCGCAATTGCGCAAGCGTCACCAAGGAGGCGGCGATGGAAAAGCTGGGAGTTATCGGCGGCATGGGCGCCGAGGCCACGTCGTATTACTACGACCAGGTGGTGCGTCATACGGCTGCTGCCTGCGATCAGGAACATATCGACATGGTGGTGCTCTCCAAGTCGACCATGCCCGACCGCACGTTGGCCATTAAGACCGGCGAGCATGCCAAGCTGCTGGCGACCATGAAAGAGTGTGCCCAGGCACTCGAGTCGCTGGGCTGCGCGCACATTGCCATTCCCTGCAACACGTCACACTACTTCTACGATCAGATCCAGTCGTTTACGAAGGTGCCGATTATCCACATGCCGCGTGAGTCGGTGCGCTATGCTCTGGCCGGTGCGGTGATGGGGGAGTGCGAGTTCGACCCCAACCTGAGTATGCCGGCCGAGCCGGTGCACAAGATTGGCATCATGGGCACCGACGGAACCGTGGGCGCGGGCGTCTACGGCCGCGAATGTAAGGCTGCGGGTGTTGAGGTCGTCTATCCCAGCGAGAAACGTCAGAACGATGTGATGTCGCTTATCTACGATGATGTGAAGGCCGGACGTGAGCCCGATATGGATAAGTTCGACCGCGTGATGTGGGAGTTCGCCCGTAGCGGCTGCGACCGCGTCATTCTGGCCTGCACCGAGCTCTCGGTGCTGCAAAAGTACCGAGAGATGCCCGAGATCACCCTCGACGCCATGGATGTCCTGGTGCGCGAATCCATCATCCGCAGCGGCGCCCCCTACCGCCTCTAGCTTCCGACCCGCCAAAAAGGGACAGGTTAATTTTGGTAGGTTTTATCTGGTGAAACAGTAAAGGCCTCGGCTCGTTTGGTGCGAGCCGAGGCCTTTTGCGTTGGGCGGTTGCTGTCGGTGGCGAACTAGAACAGGAAGCCGATGGCGATGAGGGCGATGCTGACGATGAGCACGACGATGTCCAGGCCCTTGATGGGGTAGCGCTTGTACGAGCTGGCGCGCGTACGCAGATAGAAGCCGCGCTGTTCTGCCGCCAAGGCTGTGGCATCGGTCTTGCCCACGCTTGAGATGAGCAGCGGCACGCACAGTGGCAACATGAGCTTAAGCTTCTTGATGGGGTTCTTGGTGTCGTACTCGACGCCGCGTGCGGTCTGCGCCTCCATGATGGCATTCATCTCCTGACCAAACACCGGCACAAAGCGCAGCGCCGTGGTAAAGGTGAAGGCATAGCGATACGGCACGTGCAGCACCTCGACGCAGGCGTTGGCAAGGTCGTTGAGCTTGGTCACCATGAGCATGAGGATGAGTGGTAGCGCCACACCCAGCAGGCGCAGGCAGGCCTTCGATCCTGTGATGAGGCCCGTGTCGGTGATAAAACCCCACACCACGTTGCCATCGCGCATAAAGGCCAGCTGGAGCACCAGCATGATAAGCGCGAGCGGAATCAGCAACTTGAGCAGCGAGAACAGACGATCGACGACGCCGGCATAGGCACCCAGTGCAAGGGCGAGTGCCAAAAAGCCCAGCAGCGCTACGTAGGTGTCGGACAAGAAGATGCCGACGATGATGGCAGCGGCGAGGCCCAGTTTGACGACGGGGTTCAGGCGATGCAGCAGCGTATCGCCCGGCATGTAGTCGATGACGTTAACCACGGTGGACCATCTCCTTGGTAATTCGAACGACATCGGTGACCTCGCTCACCTGCGCAAAAGCGGGCGAGACGGAAGATGCCAGACGGCGCGAGAGTTCAATAACCTGGGGAGGCTCCACGTAGGCATGCTGCATGAGTTCGATGTTCGAGAATAGCTCGTGCGTGCGGCCGCGGTCGAGGATGCGACCGTCGGCCATTACTACGATGCGCTCGGCAAAGTCGGAGACGACTTCCATGTCGTGGCAGACCATGATTACGCCGCAGCCACGCTCGGCCATGGTACGCACCGTTTCCATGACGGTCATGCACTCGCGGTAATCAAGGCCGCTCGTGGGCTCGTCGAGCACCACGATTTTGGGCTCTACGACCACGACGGAGGCGAGTGCCACCATTTGTCGCTGGCCGCGCGAAAGCGAGAAAGGCGCCTCGTCGGCCGGCAAGCCAAAGCGGTCGATGACGAGTTGGGCACGACGCAGAGCCTCGGCGCGGTCCATGCCGCCAAGCTCCAAGCCAAAGGCGACCTCGTCGAGCACGGTGTCCTTGCAGATTTGACGGTCAGGGTTTTGGAAGAGGGTTGCGACCTCGCGGGCAATGCGGCTCGTGGGGACGGTTGCGGTATCCAGTCCCGTGACGCGCACGCTGCCCGAGACGGGCTTGAGCAGACCCGTGAGCAGCTTGGTGAGCGTGGTCTTGCCGGCACCGTTTTGGCCGACGATGCCCACGAGCTCGCCAGGATAGAGCGTCAGGCTAAGGTCGTGTACGGCGGCTCCGCCATTGGGATAGGCAAACTCAACATGGTCGAAGGTGAGTACGGGTTCGGCGTCCTTGGCATGAGGGCGCAACGACGGTGCATGCGGGGAACCGGCGGGCGCCTGGGCTTCGATAGCCGCGCGTGCGGGGTCGACGATGCCCGAAATCAGGCACTCGGCCTCATCGACATCCAAGCAAGGGGTACCGCTTACTAGACCATCGGTTTCGAGGCTATTGAAGATACGCGTGACGCGAGGGCAGTCGACGCCGATGGCACGAAGCTCGTCGGTATGCGCGAAGACCTCGTGTGGCTCGCCCTGCAGCGCGATTTCGCCATGGTTGAGCACGAGCACGCGGTTGCAGTACTCCGAGAGCAGGGCGACCTTTTGCTCAACGACGACGATGGTGATTCCAAGTGCGCGGTTTGCCTCACGCAGCGTCTCGAAGACCAACGTGGAGCTGGCGGGGTCGAGTGCCGCGGTGGGCTCGTCGAGAACCAAGACGCGCGGACGCATGGCGAGGATGGCGGCGATGGCTACCTTTTGCTTCTGTCCGCCCGAGAGGGTGGCGATCTCGCGGGCGCGCAGGTCGCTGATGCCGACGGTCTCGAGCGTTTCGCTCACGCGCTGCTCGATCTGGTCGTGGGGAACGCCAAAGTTCTCGAGGCCAAAGAGCATCTCGTCCTCGACGACCGAAGCGACCATCTGCGTGTCGATATCCTGCAGCACACTGCCGACGATTTGCGACACGTCGGTCAGCGAGACCTCGCAGGTGTCGTGGCCGTCAACCATGACGGACCCAAAGAACGTGCCGGTGTAGTGGTGGGGCACGGCACCCGACAGGCAGGCGGCAAGCGGGGACTTGCCGGCGCCCGAGGGCCCGATGATGCCGATGAAATCTCCCTTGTTCACGCTGAGCGAGATGTGGCTGAGCGCCTGCTCGGTCTGCGTGCCATAGGAGAACGAGACATCGTCGACGTTGATGATCGTTTCCATGGATACCTTTCATAGTCATTGGGTGTTCCTATAGTTTTGTCAACCGTCAGGGCTACTCCCGGTAGGGCACCCG
>CABUHP010000043.1 GCA_902491415.1 uncultured Collinsella sp. | reverse complement strand
AAGGACAAACCCGCACGTTCATCGATGCATCCGGTATCCCAGCCATGTAACGGGGTACCATACAGACATTGATGCAATTACAGCTGAAAGGCCTTCTTATGCGAACCATCATCCTCTACGCCTCGCGCCATCACGGCAATACGAAAAAGCTCGTGGACGCCATCGTCGAGGCGCACCCCGAGATCGATACCCTCGACGTGAAGTCACTCGGCAAAAACGAGTACCCCAACCTGCACGAATATCATCTAATCGGCGTCGCCACGGGCATCTATTACTCCGAGATCGACAAGGATATGGCACGTGTACTGACCAACGTGCTGCAGCCGCAGGACAAGGTGTTTGGCCTTATGACCTACGGTGGCAAAAACAAGTGGTACGGCAAGGATATCGATGGCATCTGCCGCATGAGGCAGGCCATCTTTATGGGTGTCTACGGCTGCCCCGGCTTTGATACGTGGGGGCCGTTCAAACTCGCCGGCGGTGTCCAAAAGGGACACCCGACCGCTGAGGAAATTAAGGGCGCCGTCGACTTCTTCGACAAGATCGAAGATGAGTACGGCGATATCATCGTCGAAGAGTACGCCAAACGTGAGAAGCGTCTAGCATACGAGAAGGAGCATCCTGCAGGAGGCCTGGTGGCCGGCGTTAAGCGCACGGCAAAGAAGATCGCTAACAAGCTGTAACTGTGAAGGTGCTTTTGAGCGTTTAACCCATGCGGCGGGTCCGAGCAGATTCGGGCCCGCCGCCTTTTTCTATCGTTACTCAGTAAAGGCGTTGCCGACGCTCTGGCCGCCAACATACGTCTCGACGAGGGTAAGCTCATGGTCGAACACGACAAAGTCGGCGTCGCGACCCGGCATGATGCTGCCGCACTTATCCTCGATGTGCGCGGAGCGTGCCGGCACCTCGGTTGCCATGCGAATGGCGATATCGGCGCTGGCGATGCCCCAGTCAACGATGTTCTTGACGCCCTGGGCAAGCGTGAGCACCGAGCCGGCAATGCTCTTGCCGTCGGCGAGCCAGCACAGGTTGTCCTTCATGATGACGTCCATGCCACCACTGGTGTAGCTGCCCTCGGGCATGCCGCCGCAGCCCAGGCAGTCAGTGATGAGCACCGTGTGTTGCCAGCCCTTTGCCTGCAGCAGCGCCTTGATGGCGGCAGGGTTAACGTGCTTGCCGTCACAGATGATCTCGGCGTAGGTCTCGGGCGTGGACATGGCAGCACCCACGACACCGGGCTCACGGTGATGCAGCCCGCGCTGACCGTTATAGGTATGCGTAAAGCAGCTGGCACCGGCGTTGATGGCGGCGATGCACTCATCGTAGGTGGCGTCGGAGTGACCGATGCTGGTCACCACACCCTTGGCATTCAGAGCAGCCGCATAAGCAGCGGCACCGTCGCGCTCGGCCGCCATGGCGCTCTTGACGATGCGACCACCCGCAGCCTCCTGCCACTGATCGAAGACCTCCTCGGAGGGATCGATCAGGTAAGCGGGGTTCTGCGCGCCCACGTGCTTCATGGTAAAGAAGGGGCCCTCCAGGTAGATGCCCTGAATGCGAGCACCGCAGAAGTCGGGGCCGCGACCCTCGTCCGCCTGAGCGATGGCGGCGCAGGCGTCTTTGATCTGCTCGACGCCATCGGTGAACGTCGTGGGCAGCCAGCTGGTGGTGCCGCGACGGGCGAGCTCGGTCGAGCTGATATCGATGCCCTCGGGATCGTTATCGGTAGTTGAGTGGTTGTAGAAGCCATGGATGTGAGTATCGACCATACCCGGTGCGATCCACGATCCCGTGTAGTCCTTAATCTCGCAAGAGGGCTCGTCGGCCTGCCAGGCGCCAAAGACGCCATCCTCGACCATAAGATAGCCGCCCAGTTGCGGGCCTGCCGGCAAGAAGAACTTGTCAGCCTTAATTGCGTACGTGCTCATATGCACTCCTTGCTTCTAAAACAGTTGACTGTAGTGATGCTTGTACCCAGCTCACGTAAAACAAAAAGCGCCCGCCCGCCGTTATGAGCGGACGGGCGCCCTTACAGGGGGACGCGATTAAGCGGTGAAGGGGTGAATCGTCACGCCCTTAACCACGCGGTTGACCGTGCCGGTGGGGCTCGGCGTATCGGGCGTGTTGCCCACGCGCACGGAGTTGAGCAGGCTGATAGCCTGGGCAAACATCACGAACGGCAGAGCAAGGTAGCCCTCGGGAAGTGCCTCGTAGCCCTTAAAGGTGAAGGACTCACCCTCATAGACGGTGGCACCTTCCTGCTGAACGGCGATGGTGTGCTGAGCGATCTCGTCGCCACCGATCTCGTTGAGGATGTCGATGTCGTACTGACGGGTGTAGGCGTCGTTATTGACGAACACGAAGACGAGCGTCTTATCGTCGACGAAGGACTTAGGTCCGTGACGATAGCCCATGGAGGTGTCGTAGGAAGTAGCGACCAGACCGTGAGCGAGCTCGAGGATCTTGAGCTGGCTCTCCTGGGCAAGGCCACCGAAGGAGCCAGAACCCAAGTAGGTCACGCGGTTGAAGTCGCCAGCCAAGTAATCGGCGATCTCGGGCTCACGGGAGATGACCTCCTCGCCCATCTTGGCAATCGTCTCGACCCACTCGGCCTTCTGCTCGTCAGAGGCAGTGTCGAAAATAAGGGTGGAGAGCAGGGTCATGCAGGAATAAGAACCGGTCATGGCGAAGCCCTTGTCGTTGGCGCGCGGAATGAGCAACGTCAGCGCGTTGGGATCATCGGCAGACTCGACGGCGAGCTTGCCCTCGGGAGCGCAGGTGATGTTGAGGAACTTGACGTTGTGGACGAGCTCCTTGGCAACGGCAACGGCGGCAAGGCTCTCGGGGCTGTTGCCAGAGCGAGCAAAGGAAACCACGAGCGTGGGATCCTCGGCACGCAGGAAGTCGCGCGGGGCGCTCACGATGTCGGTCGTGGCGATGGGCTTAAAGTCGTAGAGATCAGTGTTGCCAGCGTGACGCAGGTACGGGGCGCAGGTATCGCCAACATAGTCGGACGTACCGGCACCGGTGAAGACAACGGACAGACGACCCTCGCCCATAGCGCGAGCCTCGGCCAGGAAGGCCTCGATGGCCTCCTTGTTCTCGCGATAGATGTTGAGCGTATCACGCCAAAGCTCGGGCTGCTGAGCAATCTCGGCCGTGGTGATCTGGGCGCCGAGCTCGGTGAGCTCCTCGACACTCTTCTCGAACATTTCTAATACCTCTCTCTAGAAGTAATCCTCTGACGTGCAATTATACACTTCGGTTGGTTATCTGGTAGTAACCAGTTAAATGCAAAGAATCACCATATGGAAACAATGCGAGCACTAGTTGCTGCGCTGGTGGTAAACCTTGTATTTAAACTGATCGGCACGAGCAACCGAGAGTGTGTACTCCACTACCTCGTTTGACTCGTTATACGTAGTCCTGACCAAATCGAGCACAGGCGAGCCCTCGACAATTCCCAAAAGGTGGGCATCGGTGGGACGGGCTATGCTCGCATAGAACTCCTCTTCGGCCACGCGAATCTTTTGCTGAAAGTCCTGCTCAATCACATCGTAAAGCGGCTTACGCTCCAGCAGCGGTCGCTTCAGGGACAGAAATTGACGAACCGGTAGATAGCTGCGTTCGACCATCATGGGCATGTTGTCGGCAGAACGAAGGCGCTTGAGCTTAAAAATGCGATCACCGATGCGCAATCCCATATGCTCGGCCAGATTCTTATCGGCCTCCATCTCGCAAAACTCGAGAATCGTGGTCTCGGGTTCTCGACCCATCGCACGCATCTGCTCGGTAAAGCTGTAGGACTGCATAAGATTGGTTGCTTTTGCCGAACGGTCGGTCACAAAGGTACCGCGACCGTGCTGCCGAACCACCAGTCCTAAACGCTCCAGTTCCTGCAGAGCCAGGCGTACCGTAGTGCGCGAGAGACCATAGCGCTCCGAAAGTTCGCGCTCGGAAGGAATCATGTCACCGGCATGATATTCATGGTCAATCTTTTCGGTCAGAATATCGACCAGCTGATCGTAAAGGGGCTGTTTGCGCGCTCCGATCGCCATCCTATCCTCCCTTTTGCTCGAATTCGGCTAACTACCTAGGGTGTTAAGCATTATCGGCCTGCAACACCCGAATCATCAAGAAAACAAAAGCCGCGCGCTCTTTCGAGCACGCGGCTTTTAACATACACATGGCTTAAGGGGTCGGGGTGTGAGCCGCGTAGGGACACACCCCTCAAGCTAGAGCCTTACCAGATGCTCGGCCAGAGACCAAGCGGGCCAGCGCCCAGGATGCCAAGGACGAAGAGCAGGAGAATGCCCTTGGTCGGGGTCCAGCTGTGCTTAGCGAACATGTAGTAAAGCAGCAGCGTAAGCATAAGCGGGACGAGCTTCGGGACGATGGTGTTGAGGGTGTCGGCAACAGAGAAGTTGACCGGATCCTCGGTAACGGTGCCGTAGGTAACGGACTCCATGCCGTTGCCCAGATCGGTGACGCCGCACTCGACAGGGTTGCCGTCGGCATCGGTGGCGGTGAGGGCGTCGCCGTCCTCATTAGTCATGGCGATGGTACCGGCCTCAGCGGTCTCGGTATCGATGCCCTCCATACCGGTGAAGTTCTCGGCCTCCTTCTCGGAGACGATCACGGTAGTGGCGGAGAGGCCACGGGTGGTGCCGTTGGGGATCTCGAGGTTGATCTGGGTGCCACCCATGGTGACGACCAGGCAACCGACGACGAAGACGCCCATGATGGAAGCGGCACGCGTGAAGGCCTGCATGTTGGCGGTCAGAGCGTCAATAGCGCTGGTGCCAAGCTTGTAGGACCAGTTCATGAGCCAGAAGCGCAGAGCGAACTGGACGGCGTTGAAGATCACCAGGAAGATGATCGGCGCAGCGGCGTTGCCGTTGATGGCCATGTTGGAGGTGATGCCGGCCGTGATAGGCACGAGCGTCAGCCAGAACAGGGCGTCACCGATACCACCGAGCGGGCCCATTGCGGCGACGCGGACGGCGCGGATCGTGGGGATGTCAACCTTGTTCTGCTCGAGCGAAAGCACGATGCCCATAACAAAGGTGACGAGGAACGGGTGGGTGTTGAAGAACTCCAGGTTGTGGCTCATGGAAGCCGCGAGGTCGTTCTTGTTGGTGTGGATCTTCTCCAGACCGGGGATGATGGAGTAAAGCCAGCCAGCGGCCTGCATGCGCTCGTAGTTGAACGATGCCTGCAGGAAGCAGGAGCGCCAAGCCATCTTGTTGAGGGTCTTCTGGTCGAGCTGCGGAGCAGGAGTGAGATCCTCGTAGTGCTCCGGGATCACATACTCATTAGATGCCATCTTCGAAGTCACCTCCGTCAGAAACAGCTGCACCCTTCAGCTCGGTCTGCTGCTGGAAGTCCCAGAAAGCGATGCCGAAGCCGATGAGAGCGAGGATGAGCAGAGCAGGGGTTGCCAGAGAATCGTTGGCAACGGTGATGAGCGCGAGGCCAAAGCCCATGAGGAAGAAGCCCCACATATCGCGGTTCATCATAACCTTGAGCAGGACGGCGAAGCCGACGAAGCGCATCATGCCGCCTGCAGCGGAGAGACCGGTCTGCAGCCAAGTCGGGATGGCGGAAGCGATGGTCTGACCGATGGTGGCGCCAGCGATGAAGAACAGGGTGACGACGACGGCGAAGATCAGGCCGAGCAGAGCCATGGCGAAGTAGTTCAGACGCTCGATACCCTTGGTGTCAGCGTTGTGAGCCATGTTGTCCGCGGAGGACATGAGCGGCGACATAAGCGTGAAGACCAGGGTAACGCCGAGCTGACCAAGCAGAGCGAACGGAATGGCAAGGCCGACTGCCGCGTTGGGCTCGAGGCCCGTAGCAATAGCGAGAATGGCTGCCATGATGCCGCCGATAACAGCGTTAGGCGGCTGAGCACCTCCGATCGGCATGTTGCCGATCGTCATGAGCTGATAAGTACCACCCACGAGAAGACCGGTGTTGAGGTCGCCAAGGATAAGACCGATGACGGCGCCGGTGACGATGGGCTGATAGAGAGACTCGAGGAAGTTAAACTGGTCGATTGCCGCGACAAACGTGACGATGAAGACCAGAGCGACCTGGAAGATCGTGTATTCCATCTTGCTCCTCCTTTCAAAATGTATGTACGCACTTTGGATTTCACGTACAGAATGTCAGGGTTTCACTCCTGACAACGTGGATCACGAGGATTACGAGAAGAGCTTGCTCGTGTCCTCAACAGGCGTGCTCGGAACGCGCCTGATCTCCAACTCCACCCCCAATTCCTGCAGCTCTTTAAACGCAGCGACATCCTCGTCGTTAACTGCGACGGAGGTGGCGACTTGGCGCTTTCCTTCCGACATGTGCATGTTGCCGATGTTTACCTTCTTTATAGGCACACCGCCCTTGACGAGCGTAAGCACGTCTTCCGGTGTTTCGGCCACGATGAAGATCTTCTGGCGCGGGCTCGCCTTGCCGATGACGTCGATGGTCTTCTGCAGGGAGAAGAAACGCGTAGCGACGCCGGTGGGAGCGGCCATCTTCATGAGGTTCTGGCGCATGGTGTTGGACGCCACGTCGTCGTTGGCGACGAGGATGAGGTTGGAGCCCAGAGTGGAGTTCCACTGGGTGGCAACCTGACCATGAACCAGTCGGTTATCGATGCGGGTAAGAAGAATGTTGGGTTCTGCCATGTTGATCAGCTTCCTTTCGTTATTTGCTGACGACAGTTACTTGATCTCCTGAATCGCGTAACGCGAAACATCTACGACGGCTCCGGATCGGACTTTGATCTGGACCTTCTCGCCTTCGATGCCTTTGACGGTTCCGTAGATACCGCCGGCGAAAAGAACCTCCTGACCCGGCTTGAGCTCGGTGTGCAGCTCCTTGAAGTACTTCTGCTTCTTCTTCATGTTGATTTGCGACCAGATGGTGTAAATCAAGCCCATGATGACAAGCAGGCCTAAAAGGGCGACCGAGGAGCTCAGGACGTTGGCTCCGAAATCGGCCATTAGATGCCGTCCTCGTCGCCGAAGATATCCTCTTCCTCGGAGCCGGCAACGGATGCGACCGTCTGGGCGGTGATGCCCGTCTGGCCAACGGTCACGGCCTGCTCGCCAAGCTCGGCGAGCGTGGCATTGCCGCGGAGGAACAGAAGCTCAATAACCATGGGAAGGTTGGTGCCAGTCAGAACCTCGACGTTGTCGACATCCTGGGCAATCATCATCGACTGGTTGAACGGGGTGCCGCCAAGCAAGTCGGTAAAGACGAGCACGCCATCGCACTCCTCGCGCATGGCGGTAATAGCGGCGCGTAGATCCTCACCGTAGGATGCAGCCTGGTCGCCCTCAAAAGGAACGACGGTAAAAGCAGGCTGGTCGCCGGCAACCATAGCGATAGCGCTTGCAAGGCCGGGTGCGAACTGTCCATGACCGGTAAGAATAAAGCCAACCATTCAAATTTCCCTTCCGAAGGTGTGTACAATCTGAGTCCGATGATTTTCGGAAGCCAGCGGGCGCTCGCCCTTAAAGCTTCTTGGAAAGCGTTCTTTGAAGACCAGTGGTTTCTAAACTGGTAGTAACCACGTGACGTGCTGTTGTCACTATATCACCCCAGAAGAGGTCGCTTTCGTTGATTCATACGGTAAAACGTTTTTGCACCGCTCACGGTGATAAATCGACCGTTTACCGCTCGTTAATACTTCTACCTGCGGTTTTGAAACCGTTTCGAAACGCTTTGGCAAAAGAACGGATCTTTCCCGGTGTCTAAACAACGCAGGGCGGCTAAAAATAGCGTGTAGAAAAAATGCTGGTCATTGTGAAGATATGTGAATTGGTCTTTTTGGCTTAATACCAGTTAGAACCAGTTTTGAGATTATCGGTGAACGGTAGTTTTCGACCGTTCACCGGTTACTTGTAATCGTTTGCAGCTGTTTTCCCATATGAATTAGGGGAACCCGATGGAGCGCCTGTGCGGGCGCGAGGCCTACCCCAGTGGTTTCGGTAACAAAAAAAGCCCGCTAGAACGTTGTCCGTTCTAGCGGGCTTAATCAGGTGATCGATTAACGCGCAGTAGTGCAGGCAAACCTTACGCAAACAGGCCGTAGATGCTGATGTTGGCCTTGGCGTAGAGGCCGTTAGCATACTCGGTCCACTTGGAGCTGGCGCTCGAAGCCTGCGAAGAGTACTGCTGGTAGGCGGTGTAATAGGCGGTCATGGCCTGCTTGTAGGTAGCGCTATCGGCCGTAAAGGCATCGTCAGCGAAGGCCTTGGCATAGGTGCTGTCGGCATCCTTCCAGGTGCCCTTCTCGCTATCCCACTCGTCACCGGCAAGGTTGATGATGTAGTCGGCGTAGTCCTTGCTCGCGGTCTCCTCGTTGCCGTCAGCAGGCTCGGTCGGAGCGGTCGGCATGCTTGCGGAGCCGTCGCCAACCTTCTTCTTATAGAGCTTCTGCAGCGTCGCGGACTGACGGACGATCTGCTTAGCCTGGTCCTTGGACACGCCGTACTGCGTGGCCATGGTCTTGTAGTCGGAGGTGCCGATTGAATCCTCGGCGTACTTCTTCATTTCCTTGGAAGAAACGGTAATGCCCTCGTCCTCGGCGGCGTCGAGCAGAATCTTGTTGCGCACGTAGGACAGGATGACGTCGGCAGAGGGAGCGGTGTAGTTGCCATCGCCATCCTTGACGGTGTCGAGGCTGTACTGGCTCTCGATGGCCTCGCGCGCGGTGATGTCGCTCTTCTTGCCGTTGTAGCTGTAGCTTGCCACGGTCGAATCGAGCTGGTCCTCGGTGAGGGTCGCCGAGCCGACGCCCTTGCCGCCAAAACCACCGTTGCCGATAAAGAAGCCGACCACAGCAGCGATCACGATAGCGACCACAAAGGCGGCAATCATCGTCTTCTTGTGCTTGGATGCATGGTCGTCCGCGTCGGAGTCGTCGTCCTCATCCTGGGCCTCGGGCATCAGATTCTCGTCAGCGGCATCCGCGGCAATCTGAGCCTCCAGTCGGGCGTCCTCCTCCTCGGCCGTCGTGCCGGCGGCAATGTGCTCGGCAGACGTACCGGCGACCAGATCGATCTTCTCGTCCTCGTCACCGTCGGGGCCTTCGCCGCGCTCGATGATCTGGATGCCGTCGATCTCGTCCTTCTCGTCCTTCTTTTGAATCAGACCCATATCGGTTACTCCTTGTTAGGAAACATAGTCCTCAATAGAATACGCCCGACAGAGCGCCGGGCGTATTGATTCTTAGGTTATACGCAAACACTTAAGTACTATTTAGGTTATACGCAAACACTTAAGTACTATTTAGGCGTTTGCAGCGTGCCTACCTTAGGCCAGGTGCGCGATAACGGCATCGGCAAATGCCTGCGTGCCCACAGCGCCCTCAACGGAGCCGGTCTGGGCACGACGCACGTCACCGGTAACCTGCTCGCCCTCGTCGAGCGTGGCAGATACTGCGGCACGAATGCGATTGGCAGCGTCGTTCTCGCCCAGGTGATCGAGCATCATCGCAGCAGAGAGGATCTCAGCCGTGGGGTTGGCGATATCCTGGCCAGCGATATCGGGCGCAGAGCCGTGCGTTGCCTCGAAGATGGCGCAGTCGGCGCCGATGTTGGAGCCGGGAGCCATACCCAGGCCGCCCACCAGGCCGGCGCACAGGTCGCTCACGATGTCGCCGTACAGGTTGGGCAGCACCAGGACATCGAAGTCGTTGGGGTTTTGGACCAGGCCCATGCAGGTGGCGTCGACAATCTTGTCGTTGAACTCGATATCGGGATAGTTGGCGGCCACCTCGCGCGCCACGCGCAGGAACAGGCCATCGGTCGCCTTCATGATGTTGGCCTTATGCACGGCCGTCACCTTTTTGCGGCCGCAGCGGCGGGCATACTCAAAGGCATACTCCACAATGCGGCGGCTCTTGGCGATGGAGATGGGCTTGATCGAGATGGCGGAATCGGCGGCGAAGGTCTTCTGACCCGAGCGCTCGACAAGCTGCGAGAGCTCCTCGACC
>CABUHP010000042.1 GCA_902491415.1 uncultured Collinsella sp. | reverse complement strand
GCGATGCGCGACCGCTGGCGACTGCATTGGTCAAAAAGTCGCGCACGCGCTGTTGGGTGTCAAGCTTGGCCAGCAGGCTTGCCTGAGCGGGGGCCATGTTACTCGGCCTCCTGGGCAAGCGCGGCGGTGACGGCATCCTGGGAAATGTCGAGGCCGTAGGCGCGAACCTGCTCGACCGTCTGTGCGAATACGTCCTCGATGGACGCGGTCGCGTCGATGAGCTTTACGCGGTTTGGCTCCTCGGCGGCAATTGCGCAAAAACCCTGGTAGACACGCTCTTGGAAGGCCATGCCCTTAGCCTCCATGCGATCTGCCGCGCCACGGGCTGCCATGCGCAGCGCCGCCTGCTCGGGCGTGATGTGATAGACGAGCGTGAGCGCCGGGTGCGTACCCGCGACGGCCAGGTTGTTGGCATCGCGCACCATCTGACGATCGAGGCCATCGGCAAACGCCTGGTAGCAGGTCGTGGAATCGTAGAAGCGATCGCACAGGACCACCTTGCCGGCAGCAAGGGCGGGCGCGATGACCTCGTGCACCAACTGAGCGCGTGCCGCCTCGTAGAGCAGCAACTCGCAGGTGTCGCCCATCGCCGTATTGGCAGGGTCGAGCAGCAGAGCACGGATCTTTTCGCTGATGGCGGTACCGCCCGGCTCGCGCAGGCTCACAACCTGGTAGCCAGCGAGCTCGAGCGCACGGGCAAGCAGGCGCGCCTGCGTAGATTTACCGGCGCCATCGACACCCTCGAGCGTAATGAAGCTATGTTGAGCGGGCTCAAAAGCCATGGGCGCAGCCCCTTCCTACAAGGCGCGTAAATGCAGATATATATCAACCAAGCCATGATACCCCAGTGCTCGGTGCGTCCCCAATGGCTAAAGGTGCCTTTCCAAAGTTGCGGTGAAATAGGGACTGATTGAAGCTCTGAGACCGCCAAACAGTCCCTATTTCACCGCAACTTATGATGGGGAATTTTGGACGCTGGGTATAATCGTCGTATTGATTTGAAATGTGGCGAAAGGAGTGGCAATGTCTCGGTATTGCGCCTCGTGCGGCAAACTTCTTGCAGATGATGCCAAGTTCTGCACCTCATGCGGTGCACCCGTTGAGCAGACAACCGCAAGCAATGGCCAACCCGCGTTTGAGCAGACCGGCTTCCTCGATACGCCGCAAGCTAAGCCGGACGACCCCCTCGCCTATCGCCCCGACCCCGCCGCAGGCCCCGCAGCGGTCGAAACGACGCAGCGCATACCCGTCGCGGACACCCCGCCCCAACAGCAACCGGCATCTACGTATGCGCCTGATTCACCACAGGCCCCCGCCGCCAAAAAGAGCAGCACCAAGGCGCTTATCGCCGTTATCGTTGTGCTCGTGGCAATTATCATCGCCTTGGTCATCTTTTTTGTGATCAAGCCTTTCGACAACGCCGCCACGCAAACGACTGCCGAGATTACTAAGCTGCACCATGATGTTGACGATGATGACCTCAAGCCTCTCGACGACCCCAATAGCCTCTACGATGATGACGACGAGGACGACGGCGAAGCAACCCTCTCCGAGCAGAACCTCTACCGTCGCCTGAGCGAATACTACGATCTGCTCGAAGATCTCGATAGCCAGGTCCGCGCCTGCGCGCAGGCCTTCAATGGCAGCTATCTGGAAGAAGATCGCACCGCCCGTCAAAATCTCGCCGACGTCGCCGAGCGCACGGAGGATACCATCGAGCAGTATTACGACATCGTCGAGGACCTGGACGTCCCGACGAGCTCCAAGAACTACAGCTCCTGGAAAGACATCGTTGCCCTGTATGACGACCTGGACCACCGCATTGACGCGATCTGCGATGCCTGGGAGATCAGCCTGAAGTACGCAAAGCCCGCGGACCACAAGAATGAGATCGTGGCGCCGCTGTCACGCGACAACGTGGCGGGCACCAATGACAATAAGTACCGTCAGGACTTTGAGGACCGCTATCCCGGCGCCAAGCCCGTCGAGGTGAAGTAATCCCAACAACTGATCAAAACTTGCGGTGAAATAGGGATTGATTAGGCCTTTTGTCAGCAAAAACAGTCCCTATTTCACCGCAACTTAGAAGTGGGGCCGGGCGCGCATTTGCATTTGCGCGCCCGGCCCCACCGTGTCTATATGTGCTCGGTTACTTGTCGGCGGCCGCCTTCTTGGTGGTCGTCTTTTTCGCGGCAGCCTTCTTGGCAGTCGACTTCTTGGCGGTCGAAGTCTTCTTTGCTGCCGTGGTTTTCTTCGCCGTGCTCGCCTTGGTCGCAGTCTTGCGGCCGCGGGCGGGCTTCTTCTCCTTGGTCGGGCAGTCCATGTTGACGCAGATACGCCACGGACCGCGCGCCGTGTTGACCACCACGATGGGGGCGCCGCACTCGGGACAGGTCTCGCCCGTCGCCTCGAGTTTTCCACGCGCCGGCAGCGGATAGCTCACGCCGCAATCGTCATAGTTGGTGCAGCGGATAAAGCGCTTGCCGCTCTTCTCGCTCTTGTGTGCGATCAGGTCGCCATGGCGTCCGGCCTCGGCACACACCTTGCACTCACCCACCTTAAGGTCGGGCTCGTAGTTGGTGGGGCACGTGGGGTTCACGCAGATCTCGAAGGCCTTCTGGCGGAACGGCTGGCACTTAATGCGCGGCGCACCGCACTCGGGGCACACGGCGGCCTCGCCCTCGAGCGGGCTTACCTTGACGCCACTCGGCACCGGATAGGTCACGTCGCAGTCGGGCCATCCCATGCAGCCGATAAAGCTGCCACGGGTCTTGGCACTCGTCTTCATAACCAAATCCTTGCCGCACTTGGGGCAGGCGCCCACGCGCGCATCGGCCGTGACGGCGTCGCTGATGGCGTCGCCCAGCTCCTGCGTATGCTTGAGCAGCTCGTCGAGCACGCCGGCCAGCAGCGCGCGCGAGTGCGTCACGACATGCTCTTCGGTGTCCTCGCCGCGCTCCACGCGGGTCATGTCGCCGTCGAGCTCGCTGGTCATATCGGGGCTCGTGATGCGCGGGGCAAACCGCGACAGCGCATCGATGATGGCGATACCCAGCTGGCTCGGCTCCACGGGATCGTTTTTGAGATAGCGCACGGCGTACAGGCGCTCGATGATGCTCGCGCGCGTGGACTTGGTGCCCAGGCCGCGCTTTTCCATCTCCTGCACGAGCTTGCCCTGGCTGTAGCGCGCGGGCGGCTCGGTCTGCTTGGCCTCGAGCTTAATGTCGAACACGTCGACCGTATCGCCCTGCTCCAGCGGCGGCATCTGCTCGTCGCGCTTGAGACCGTACGGGTATGCCTCGCGGAAACCGGGGGTCACGAGCACATCGCCCGAAGCCACGAACGGCTCGCCGTTCACATCGAGCTCGAGCTTGGTGTTCTCGATGGTCGCAGGCCCCATAAGCGTTGCCAGGAAGCGGCGGGCGATGAGGTCGTAGAGCTTGCGCTGACCACCGTCGAGCGCGGACGGATCGCCCTCGCCCGTGGGATAGATAGGCGGGTGGTCGGTGGTCTCGACCTTGCCGCGCGTGGGCTTCATGGGACCGGCGAGCACCTTTTTGCACACGGGCGCCAGCGCCGGGTTGATCTTTGCCAGGTCGCTCACCACGGCGCCCAAATCGAGCGTCGCGGGATACACGGTGTTGTCGACACGCGGATAGCTGATGAGACCGGCCATGTAGAGGGACTCGGCGATGCGCATCGTACGCGCAGGCGAGATGCCCTCGGCCGCGGCGGCAGCCTGCAGCGAGGTGGTCGCAAACGGCGTGGGCGGCTGCTGCTTACGCGAGCGCTTGGTCACCGCGGCAACGGTCGCCGTCGTAGCGCCGTCAACGTGGCCGTACGCTGTCTCGGCAGCATCCTTGTCGGTAAAGCGTGCCGTCTTGTGCGCAATCTTAAAGCGGTCGTCCTCGGCAGCACCCTGCGCGGCGCCCATGCCACGGATCTGCCAATAGTCCTCGGGCACAAACGCCATGCGCTCGCGCTCGCGCTCGACCACCAGGGCAAGCGTCGGCGTCTGCACACGGCCGGCAGAGCGCACGTTACCAAAGCCGCCAAACTTGGCGAGCGTCAGGTAGCGCGTGAGCACCGCACCCCAAATGAGGTCGATGTGCTGGCGGCTCTCGCCGGCGTCGGCCAGATTCTGGTCGAGCGAGACGAGATTATCGAAGGCCTGCGTGATCTCGGCCTTGGTAAACGAAGAGTACTGGGCGCGGGCAACCGGCAAGTCCGGCGCCACCTCGCGCACCTTGTTGAGGGCGTCCGAACCGATTAGCTCGCCCTCGCGATCGAAGTCCGTGGCGATAATGACGCTGTCAGACTTTTTAGCGAGGTTCTTGAGCGAACGAATGAGTTCCTTCTCGGCCGGTAGCTTAATGACGGGCGCCCAGGTGAGGTAAGGCAGGCTCTCGAGTTTCCAGCCCTTGATGGAAATGCCATCGGCAAGAAACGGCTTGCGCTTGGTGTCGTAGGGCGGACGCGCCAGGCCATCGGGTATGTCGGCCGGCAGCATCTCGCCGTCCTCGGTGACCGAATACCAGCCCAGCTTTTTATCGAACAGCACGCTGTCGCAAAAATCGGGCGCTAGGATGTGACCGGCAAGGCCGATGGTCACGCACTCCTCGCCCTTCCACTCAAAACGGTAGATGGCGGTGTTGTACACCTTGTCCTTTTTGGGCTTGCCCGTGGACAGACGCTCGGCGATCTGACGCGCGGCGTCGTTTTTCTCGGCGATGATGAGCTTCAAAAGAGGCTCCTATCTCGTATCTCTGCGGCTACGCCCGCCCGTATGGCGGCCGACTTACGCCCTTGCTTGCTCAATCTGCCCGATGAGCCAATCGCACCAGGCATCCATGCCCTCGCCCTTGCGCGCGCTCACGGCAAACCGCGGCGCCTGTGGATTGAGGTCATCGAGTGTCTTAGTATACCTATCCATGTCAAAATCGAAAGCCGGAGCCACGTCAACCTTGTTGAGCAGCTGCGCGCCGGCGTGTTGGAAGATGCCCGGGTACTTGATGGGCTTGTCGTCGCCCTCGGGCACCGAGAGGATCATGATGGACAGGTTCTCGCCCAGGTCAAAGTCGACTGGGCAGACCAGGTTACCCACGTTTTCGATAAAGATGACGTCGATGTTTTCCAGACCCACAGCCTGGTCGAAGGCGTCAACGGCCTCCATGATCATGTTGCCCTCGAGGTGGCACAGGCCGCCCGTGTTGATTTGGATGGCGGGCATGCCGGCTTCCTTCATGGTGATGGCGTCGACGTCCGAGGCGATATCGCCCTCGATGACGGCGCAGCGCAAGCCGGCCTTGTCGCGCAGGCGCTCGTTGGTGCCCAGAATCGTAGTGGTCTTGCCCGAGCCAGGGCTCGACAGCACATTGATCACATAGGTGCCTGTCTCTTTAAATCGCTGTCGCAGCTGATCTGCCAGGCGCTCATTGCGCGACAGAATTGGCGATGCGATATCAATCGTTTTCTCGGCCATACTCGGCGCTCCTTACTTCTACCATTTATACCCCGTCCCCAGGTTGCTGGCGGGCTAATCGTCGGGGGTCTCGATCTCGATACTTGCGATGTCGAGTTCGCGGCCGTGCAGCAGACGCACGTTGGCGCCGCCACACTGGGGACAGCGACAATGGAAACGGTCGTGATCAAAGACCTCGCCGCAGTCCAGGCACTCGCTTTGTGGATGGACCTCCTCCACGGCAAGCTCGCAGCCGCGCGTGAGCGGGTCCTCGTCGCGAAACGTCTCCCAGGCAAAGTCGAGCGCCTCGCGCACGACCTCGGTCATATCCCCGATACGCAGCGTTACCAAAACGGCGCGCGAGGCCCCCGCCCCACGCGCCGCGCGAATCACTGTATCGAGTATGCCGTTGACAATGCCAACCTCGTGCATACCGATTTACTCCTCGTCGTCCTCATCGTCCGAGAACAGGTCCAGACGACTCACGAACAGGCCCTCCTTGCCCTCGCGCGCGGTAATGACCACACGGGCGATGGCGAGCGAAATCTCGTAGAGCGAGAGCAGGGCGCCATACATGAGACCCAGCGTAACGGGCGAGCCGTCGGGCGTGATCACAGCCGAACCCACGAGCAGGCCAACGTATACATAACGCCAGGCACCGCGGAAAGCAGCGTAGGACACGATGT
This sequence comes from uncultured Collinsella sp., assembly GCA_902491415.1. Classification (GTDB taxonomy): domain Bacteria; phylum Actinomycetota; class Coriobacteriia; order Coriobacteriales; family Coriobacteriaceae; genus Collinsella. The sequence continues at coordinate 3,888 of CABUHP010000042.1, read as the reverse complement.
GGAAGACGGACAGATAGAAGATGATGAGCGGCAGCTCAAACGCCACGCCAAAGCCGATCATAAAGAGCAGCTCCATGTTGACGTAGTTCTCCAGATCCGGCAGTGCCGTAGCGACGGCCGAGGTCTCGCCGATGAGCCACTCAAAGCCCGCAGGAATGATGATGAAGTAGCAGAAGATGGCACCCAGGAAGAACAGCACCGTCGAGGCGAGCACCGTGGGCACGACCCACTTGCGCTCGTTGGGTCGAAGCGCCGGCAGGAAAAACGCTAGAATCTGCCAGATGATCATGGGCGTGCACATGACCACGGCCATCTTGATGGCCAGCGAGAAGCGCAAGCCAAAGCCGCCGAGCGTGGTAGTGATGTAGAACTTACCGTCCGGCACAAAGGAGCGGATGGGATCTTCCAGGATGTCGAGCACAACAGGCGTGGCGAAATACAGCACGATAGCGGCGGCAAACACCGACACGACCACGATGGTCAGGCGGCGACGGAGTTCTCCCAGGTGATCGAAGAGCGGCATACGCGCAGGTCCGATAGGCATTACTCATCGCCTCCCTTCGAGGCGTCGGCGGCGGCAGCGTCGTCCTCGGCCTCGAGCTCGCGAGCGAGCTGGTCGACGACGGCCTTGCGCTTGCGGGGACGACGGGCGTAGAGATCGGCCGTCGTGGGCTCTGCCGGCTCGGGCTCGGGCTCCGGCTCTGCAGCAGGTTCGGGATCGACGGTGGCAGCGGCAGGCTCGGCGCCCTCGGCCTCGGACTCCTCAGCAGCACCCTCGCCCTCGGCGGCAGCCTCGCTCGCAGCCTTCTCGGCAGCAAGACGGGCGCGACGCTCGGCAAAGGTCTCCTTCTTGGCGGGCGCTGCCGTCTCGGCGGCATCCTTGTCCGCATCGGAATCGTCATCGACGGCAGCCTTCTTGGGCTTGACCGGGGCCGACGCGGCCTCGCTCACCGGATCGATTATCTCGGACTGAACAACGGCCGTCATCTTCTCCTGCGTCTCGCGGAACTGACGGATGGCACGGCCGATCGTGCGGCCCATCTGTGGGAGCTTATCCGGGCCAAACAGCAAAAAGCCGAAGACCACGATGATCGCGAGCTCACCCTCTCCAATACCAAACACACATACCTCCAAGGCTCGATGTGAGTCGAGCCCGCACCGCGCCATTCGGCCGGAACTCGTCTATTCATTCGGTCAAGTATAGCGCCCGGACGCCAAAACGTCCGAGCGCATCACAAACATATGCCAAACGGCACGCCCTTTTGGGGGCAAAGATTATGCAGCGGTGATCGAAATCTCCTGGTCGACACCCAACAGCTGGACCACGCGCATCACCGGGGGCTGCACATTGGTGCAGCTAAAGCGCTTGCCGTGGTCGACCGCGTGGTGCGCGGCGCCCACGAGCACGCCAATGCCCGTCGAATCGATGTAGCTCACCTGGGCAAAATCGAGCTCAACGGCCTCAGTGGGCTGCTCGAGCGCCAGGTCGATGGCATTACGCAGGCTATCGGCGTTAGAGATATCGATCTCGCCGGTTACCTTAATGGTGTAGAGCTCTGGCGTGGGGTTGGTGGAAATACCCAAATCCATGTATACGCTCCTTTACGTATCGAAAGTGCGGATAGTACTGGAAGCCGCGCGTTAGGCGCGCTCGGCACGCGCAAGCTCGGCAGCGACGAGCTTGACGGCCAGCACCAGCACATCGAGCGCGGCCTCCAGGTCCTCGACCGTGGGATAGCTCGGCGCGATGCGGATGTTGGTATCGCGCGGATCCTTGCCATAGGGCCAGGTAGCACCGGCCGGCGTGAGCTTGACGCCCAGGTCGGCGCACAGCGCGGCGACCTTTTGGGCCGAGCCCTCGGGACCATCGAAGCTTACAAAGTAGCCGCCGCGGGGATGCGTCCAGGTGGCGCAGCCCGTGCCGCCCAGGCCCTCGGTGAGCTTGCGCTCAACGGCCTCAAAGCGCGGACGCAAAAACTCGGCATGCTTTTTCATGTGCTCCTTGACCGCCTCGATGGTGGGAAGGAAGCGCACGTGACGCAGCTGGTTGAGCTTGTCGGCGCTGATGAGGCCGGCCTTCAGGCGCTTGGAGAACTCGGCGATGACCGCGGGGCTCGCACCGATAAAGCCGATACCGGCGCCCGGGAAGGTGATCTTGGACGTCGAGGCAAATGCCACCACGCGGTCCTCGGTGCCCGCCGCGCGAGCGAGGTCAAAGATGTTTGCGAGCTCGTCGGTCTCGTCGTACAGGTCGTGCACGCAGTAGGCGTTGTCCCAGAAGATGCGGAAATCGGGTGCGGCCGTGGGCATCTCAACCAGGCGGCGCACAGTGTCCTCGCTAAAGGTGATGCCCGTGGGGTTGGAATACTTGGGCACGCACCAGATGCCCTTGATGGAATCGTCGGCGGCGACGAGGCGCTCGACCTCGTCCATGTCGGGGCCGTTGTCGGTCATCGCGACGGGGACGTTCTCGATACCCAGATCGGCGGTGATGCCAAAGTGGCGGTCGTAGCCGGGAACAGGGCACAGAAACTTGACCTTCTTGCCGTCGTGCGCTGCCTCGTAAGCCTCCCAGGGCTCGTTGCCGCACGAGCCGCAACGCCAGAACATACCGGCGATATCGTGCTCGATCAGCAGGCTCGACGAACCCAGCACGAGCGTCTGCTCGGCGGGGCAACCCAGGAACTCCCCCGCTAGCTTGCGTGCCGAGGGAATGCCCTCAAAGCAGCCGTAGTTGGAACAGTCGACGTTGCCGTCGTGCAGATCGGCATCGGCATTGAGGATATCGAGCATGGGTCGAGAGATGTCCACCTGGGAGGGCGACGGCTTGCCGCGGGCCATGTCGAGCGCCAGGCCCTTGGCCTTGACCTCGGCGACCTCGGCCTTGAGCGCCTCGATGGCGGCATCGAGTTCGGTGGTTTCCATCTTCTGGTAGATCGTCTGCATGGGTGCGACCTTTCACGAAGCGGTACGTTGCAATTCTTCTAAGTATAGACCGCTACCGTCGCAACGTTATGAAGCCGTGATAGATTAAGTCCATCGCAATGAATTACGAATCGCCGCGCATGCCGGCATGAAGCGCCCAAGGAGGCACTATGGAGTACGGATCGTTCCAGGCCGAGGAATTCGGCGACCTTCAGCGCCTGGTCGACGGACTGTTTTACGACCGCCACGCCATCGACCGCCTGGATCTGATCGTACAGGCCGAAATCTTGGACCTGGCGCCCGATCTCATGGAAATCGTGAACCTGCTACCGCCCGGCTATTACGACCGCCAGTCACTTTGCGACCAGCTCAACTCCGCCTTGGCCGCCCACGGCTGGGGCGCCATCTACGGCACCGTGGAATAAACCTAGTCATTGGGGCCTGTGGTCAAAAAATAGCAAATATGAGTACTGTTACTTTTTTAGTAACAGCGATTTTGAATTAAAAAGGCCAGTCTTGGCCTTTTGTGCCCGGTTTTGGAAGGATGCATCGGCATTTTTCGTCCAGCCACGCAATCGTTAATGCACAGACAGAATAGATTTGTACATTATTTTTCGCGCCTAAAATGAAACGCCGTTTGTGACAGTACTCACAAACGGCGTTTTTTGGCCACTGGGGTGTCCGGCAGGTGGCAAGTACCACTCAAAACCGCGTTTTACACGCGCTCGAGCAGGCTCTGGCGTCTGTTTCTACGCGCCTACTCGTTCTTGGGCGCGGGGTGCTTGCAGATCACACTCATGTAGATCATGCCAAGTACGGCCGCAGTGACAGAGCCGGCGAGAATAGCGGCCTTGGCGGCCAGAACCTCAAACTCAGCCGTCGGGAAGGCAAGGCCGCTGATGAGAATCGACATGGTAAAGCCGATACCGCCCAGAATGCCCACACCGGCAATCATGTGCCAGT
>CABUHP010000041.1 GCA_902491415.1 uncultured Collinsella sp. | reverse complement strand
TCAACGATATGGCACCGTGGGGACACATGTATGTCAATCCTGGTCTAACAGAGCCAAATAAAAAGGGCGACTTCCAGGCGCACCGCGTTCATGTGCAGCACGTACTCGCTCATGGCGGTGGAGTTAGACGTGATAACGCCCATCATCATGAACTTGCAGGCGGGCGAGAGCGCGGGGGAGAGTTTCTCGTGTCCCCATCCGCGCGTGAGTTCGTTGATCACGATGCCGAGCACGGCGGGGATGGCGATCATAAAGGCCATGTCCTGCATCATGCTCGGCACATCGATCGAGACGGTGGCGCCCAGCAGGAGCTTGAGCGTAAGAGGAATCGTCACAGGTGAGATGACCGAGGACGTCAGGATGATGGTGAGCGCGAGCGGGCCGTTGCCGCCGAACATGCTAATCCACATAAAGGCAGTGACTGCCACGGGTACGCTGTACTCGAGCACGATGCCGCAGACAAGGTTGGGGTTGGAACCAAAGAACAGCGAGCCCATGGCATACGCCGCGATGGGGATGAGCGCAGCGGAGACGATTAACGCCAGAATCAGGTGCAGCGGACGGTGGAACACCTCGGCTACCTGGTGAAAGGTGTTGCTGAGCGCACCCTGAAACGTCATAAAGGCGAAGAGGGCGGGAACAATGGGCTTGAGCACGCCGATCTGCTGGGGAAAGAGCACGCCGAGCGCCACGCAAATCGGAACGATGATCTGCATATGCTCCGCGAGGAACTTTCCCAGTCCAGCCCATTGCTTCATATGTCCCGTGACTCCCTTTATCCGCGAACTCGTTTGTATGGATATGCTAGACGCTCGTATGCGTCCGTGCGGCTGAAACGCTCGATTATTTCGAGGCCATTACCGCCATCGTTTGCCGAAACCGCGGCGCACCGCGGCGATTTGCGTCCGCGCTGCACGGTATAATAAATCCGTTCAACAGATCTGCCTGCCGAAGCGGGCATACACAGAGGACTCATCGCTATGAACCGTGAGAGGTATCGCGGCGACCTGCCCCTATCGGGGGTGGGCGCCTATGTCATCGCTTAAGACGACGCATCGCTGGGCGGTCGCTCAGCAAAACCCCGGGCTCGAAAAGGAGCTTTCGGCTGGCCTGGGCATACCCGGGCTGGTGGCGCGCATTATGGTTGCGCACGGCATTACATCCATCGAAGAAGGTCAGCTGTTTTTGACGCCTTCACTCGATCGCGACTGGGCCGACCCACTCATTATCCCGGGCATGTCGGTCGTTGCCGACCGCGTCGAGCGTGCTATTCGCAACCACGAGCACATTGCAGTCTTTGGCGATTTTGACGTTGACGGCATTACGTCGACCTGCCTGTTGACCGAGGCACTGCGCACGTTTGGCGCCGATGTCACGCCGTTTATTCCGCATCGCTTTGATGAGGGCTACGGTCTTTCGCGCGCGGCACTCGACCGCGTTAACGAGCTCGCTCGCCCCCAGCTGATCGTGACCGTCGATAACGGCATTGCCGCCAAGGAAGAGGTTTCCTATCTGGAGAGCCTGGGGATCGATTTGGTGGTCACGGACCATCACGAGCCCTCCGACCAGGTGCCGCAGGGTGTGCCCCTGACCGACCCCAAGCTCGAGGACCAGGGCCCCTCGCGCGAGCTTGCCGGTGCTGGTGTGGCGCTCAAGCTGGTGCAAGTCCTGGGTGAGCGCCTGGGCAAGCCGTCGTATTGGCGTTCGCTAATCGAGGTCGCGGCGCTGGGTACCGTGTCCGACATGATGCCGCTCACGCCCGAGAACCGCGCGCTGGTTGCCGAGGGCATCCAGCAGATGCACGTAACCGCTCGCCCCGGCTATATCGCGCTTGCCGCGCTCGCCAAGGCGGACCTTTCGAGCATTACGGCGGATGGCCTGTCATTCTCGCTCATTCCCCGCTTAAACGCTGCCGGTCGCATGGCCGATCCCAAGCTGGCGCTCGACCTGCTGCTTGCCCGCAATCCCATCGAAGCAAGCGCGCTGGCGGCTGAGCTCGAGGAAATCAACCGCCAGCGCCGTGAGATCGAGGCGGAGCTCACGCGCGATGCCATGGCAAAGGTCGAGGAGACCTATGACGGCGGACGCGCGATCGTCGTGGGCGGTGAAGGCTGGCACGAGGGTGTCAAGGGCATCGTGGCAAGCCGTCTGACCAACCGCTATCACGTGCCGGCGCTGCTGTTCTCGATCGAGGACGGTATCGCGCGCGGCTCTGGTCGCTCGGTGGGCAAAGTTAACCTGTTTGACGCCGTCGAGCGCTGTTCCGACCTGCTGATTCGTCGCGGCGGACATGCCGGTGCGGTGGGAGTGACCATCGAGGCATCCAAGCTCGATGAATTCCGTCGTCGCCTTTCCGCCGTGCTATCGGAGATTCCCGCCGAGGACTTTGAAGACATCGACGAGGTTGCCGCCACGGTCGACCTTTCCGAGCTGAATATCGAGACTATAGAGCAGATTTCCCGTCTTGAGCCGTTTGGCCAGGGCAACAAGGTGCCGCTGCTGGCCGCCGAGGGCGTGACGATGTGCGATCGCGCCGTGGTGGGCAAAACCGGCGAGCACATGCGCTTTGTGGCGACCGATGGCGCCGCGAGCGTGCCGGCCATCATGTTCCGCGTGCCGCAGATCGATAGGCTCATCAATTGCGACAGCGCCGTCGACTTGGTGTTCGAGGCCGTGGCCGAGCATTGGCAGGGACGTGTGAAGCCAAAGCTCATGATCAAGGATGTTTTGGTCCGCGATACCACGGCGCCCAGCGTCGACGATCCGGCGTGTGAACTTCGCCGCGGCGTGCAACCGGCGGATTCTGGCCTGCGCCTGGAGTCGCGTAAACGCGAGACGCTCGCCCAGCTTTCTTATACCGAGCTGACGCGCTCGCTTATCCATAGCTTTATCGGCCCGGGCCAGCCGCACCGCGCGCAGGTCGAGGCGCTCGATGCCCTGGCCGATCGCCAAAGTGTTCTGGCCGTTATGGGAACGGGGCGCGGCAAGTCGCTCATCTTCCATGTGCATGCCGCGCGTGAGGCGGTGCTTCGCGGACGTTCGAGCATCTTTGTCTATCCGCTGCGTGCGCTCGTTGCCGACCAGGCCTATCACCTCTCGTCGACGATGGCAGCGCTTGGTATTGGCGTTGGCGTGCTGACCGGCGAGACCGTGGAGGCCGCACGCGATGACGTGTTCGCCGGCCTGGCTTCGGGCCGCACCGGTATCGTGCTCACGACGCCCGAGTTCCTGTCCATTCACCGCGACCGCTTTGCGCGTTCGGGACGCATCGGTTTTGTCGTTATCGATGAGGCGCACCACGCTGGCCTTGCCAAGGGGGGCGACCGCAGCGCCTATCTCGACATGCCCGATATCCTCAAAGCCCTGGGCGACCCGGTCGTTATGGCCGCGACGGCCACCGCGACGGCTCCGGTCGTGGCCGAGCTTGCCCGCATGCTTCCGATCACTCACACGGTGGTCGACGAGACGGTGCGCGAGAACCTGCAGCTCGAGGATGACCGAGATCTTGCGAGCCGCGAGAACCGTTTGGTGTCGATCGTGGCGACGGGGGAGAAGGCCGTCATTTACGTCAATTCGCGCGACCAGTCCGTGGCGCTCGCCAAGACACTACGCAAACGCGTTCCCGACTGTGCGACCCGTATCGCGTTCTATAACGCTGGCCTTACGCGCACCGACCGCCATCGCGTAGAGGAGGCGTTTCGAGACGGCAGCCTCAGCTGCATCGTCTCGACATCCGCCTTTGGCGAGGGCGTCAACCTTCCCGATATTCGCCATGTCGTGCTCTATCACATGCCGTTTGGCGGCATTGAGTTTAACCAGATGAGCGGCCGCGCCGGTCGCGATGGCCAACCCGCCGTGATCCATCTACTCTATTCGTCGCGCGACGCCCGCATCAACGAGCGCCTGCTTAACTGCTACGCGCCCGAGCGCGACGAGCTCGTCACACTCTATCGCGCGCTGCAGACCATGTGGCGCTCTAACCGCGGCAAGACCGGGGATGATTCATTCTGCGCAAGCGATATCGACATCGCGCAGATGTGCCTTGCCATCGATGCCCGCACGCCGGTCGACGAGCGTTCGGTGGCAAGCGGTCTGGGAATCTTCGAAGAGCTTGGTTTCTGCCGCGTTTCGGGGTTTGACGACACGCGTCGCATCGCGATGGCCGAAAATCCCGGCCGTGTGCAATTGAGCAAGTCAATCCGCTACTTGGAGGGCTTGCGCTCGCGCATGGAGTTCTCGGCTTTCCGGAGTTGGGCACTCGACTCGTGCGCTTCTGATATGCTAGCCAAAGTTAACCGCCCGATCGTACCGCGGGCCTAGGGGAAGGGGACCTCGATGGATGCCGCAGCCCGTACCGCCCATGATTCCACCCTCCAGCCGTTTTCGGAGATGGAGCACTATAAGCATGCCGATGAGCTGCCGCCCGAGATTATGGCGGACAGCTACGACAAGCTGGAGCGCTTGTGCCTCAAATATATGAATGAGGACGACTTCTCCAAGGTGGAGCAAGCCTACTGCTTTGCCGCCGAGAAGCACTGTAACCAAAAGCGCCGCTCGGGTGAGATGTACATCAACCATCCCGTCGAGGTGGCCATCATTCTGGCCGATCTCAAAATGGATTGTGACGTGGTGTGCGCCGCGCTGCTGCACGATACCGTCGAGGACACCGAGACCTCGCTCGCCGATGTTTCCGGCCTGTTTGGCGAAACCGTTGCCGAGCTCGTCGATGGCGTGACCAAGCTCACCAACATCGAAGTCGACAGCATGGACGAGAAGCAGGCGCTCACGCTGCGCAAAATGTTCCTCGCCATGTCCAAGGACATTCGCGTCATCATCGTTAAACTTGCCGACCGTTTGCACAACATGCGTACGCTTGCAGCCCTGCGCGAGGATCGTCGCCTGTTTAAGGCTCGCGAGACCATGGACGTGTACGCGCCCTTGGCCGACCGCCTGGGCATGAGCTCTATTAAGTGGGAGCTCGAGGACCTGTCCTTCTTCTACCTGGAGCCCGATGCCTACCAGCGCATCGCGCGCATGGTGGCTGAGTCGCGCGAGGTCCGCGAGCGCTACCTTACCGAGACCATCAAGACGCTTACCGATGAGCTCAACCGCATTGGTCTGGAGGACTTCCAGATCAACGGCCGTTCCAAGCACTATTGGTCCATCTACCAAAAGATGAAGCGCAAGGGCAAGGAGTTCTCCGAGATTTACGACCTGGTGGCGCTGCGCGTTATTACCCATTCGGTGCGCGATTGCTACTCCACGCTCGGTGCTGTGCATACGCTGTGGCACCCCATGCCTGGTCGCTTTAAAGACTATATCGCCATGCCCAAGGTCAATAACTACCAGTCGCTTCACACGACGGTCATCGGCCCCACGGCTCGTCCGCTCGAGATTCAGATTCGAACCTACGAGATGCATGAGCAGGCCGAGTACGGCATTGCCGCCCACTGGCTGTATAAGAAATCGGGCGGATCGTCTGCTTCTAAGACCAATGACGCTCAACGTTTGGACGACCAGATCAACTGGCTCAAACATTCGCTCGATTGGGCTGCGTCTGATGAGATTACCGACGCCAAGGAATACCTGCATTCGCTGAAGGTCGACCTCTTTGATCAGGAGATCTTCGTCTTTACGCCCAAGGGCGAGGTCATGGCGCTTCGTGCCGGCTCCACGCCGCTCGACTTTGCCTATGCCGTTCACACCGAGGTGGGAAACCACTGCGTCGGCGCCAAAATCAACGGTGCGGTGGCTCCGCTCACGCACGAGATCAAGACGGGCGACCGCGTTGAAATCCTGACTAACAAGAGTTCCAAGCCGTCGCGCGATTGGCTCAAGATCGTTAAGACACCTTCCGCCAAGTCAAAGATCCGCCGCTATTTTGCCGCTGCGACCAAGGACGACGACGCTGCCGCCGGTCGCGATATGCTGGCCAAGGACCTGCGTAAGCGTGGCTATGGCATTTCTACGCCGCGTTCGACGCGTGCACTCAACGCCGTGGCGGAGCAGTTTAACTTCAAGCAGCTCGAGGACCTGTTTGCCGCCGTCGGCGCCGGCAAGGTTGCCCCGCGCGCTGTGGGCAATAAGGTCGAGCAAATCTTGGACCCCAAGCCCGAGGAACAGCTCACCAAGGCCGAGGCTATCGCCGAGGTCGTGAAGCAGCCCGCTCGCGGCTCCAACCGCAAGCCGCAAAAGCGCGGCAAGAGCGCCAGTAACGGCATTATCGTCAAGGGCGAGAGCAACAGCGGCCTGCTGGTCCGTCTGGCTCATTGCTGCAACCCCGTGACGGGCGACGACATCGTCGGCTTCATCACGCGCGGTCGCGGCGTTTCGGTGCATCGCGCCAACTGCCCTAACGTCAAGGGTCTTATGGAACATCCCGAGCGCATGATCGATGTGGAGTGGGACGGCGCTGCCGACACCCTCTTCCAGGTCGAGATCGTGGTCGAGTGCCTGGACCGCATGGGCCTGCTCAAGGATGTCACCATTGCCATTGGCGATGCGGGCGGTAATATCCTTTCTGCCGCCACGTCGACCAACCGCGAGGGTATTGCAACCCTGCGCTTTATGGTCGAGATCTCGGACGCGAGTGGCTTGGATCCGCTGCTGGCCTCTATCAGCAGCGTTGACTCGGTCTACGACGCTCGTCGTCTTATGCCCGGCGAGGGTGGAGCCCAGCTTAAGCGCCGTGTGTAGGTGCGAGAGCCTCTCAGCATCATAGATATTGGTTACGTTCGAGGCATCGTTTGGTGCCTCGAACGTATTTTAGAAGGAGGGTATGCGCATGGGCGATATGACTTTGGACCTGACACCCCGAGGCGCGGCTTCGATTGAGGCGCTTGTCAACGGCCCGATTCAGACCAACAGTTACGCCGTGATTTCGAATGACGAGTGCTTAATCGTCGATCCGGCGTGGGAGGGCGAGCGTCTTGTGGAGCATATCCGCACCGCGAATCCCGAGGTGCGCGTACTCGGCTCTGTCTGCACGCACGGTCATGCCGACCATGTTGGCGGGGTCGCCGGGGTTCGAGCTGTTGTTGGCGACGGCGCGCTATATGAGTTGTGCGCTAAGGACGTGACGGTACCTCGCGCAAATTTCGAGGAGCAGCGCGCCATGTGGGGTATCGAGACGCCCGATCCGGGTGAGCCGACGCGCTTGCTTGCCGAGGGCGATACAATCGAGGTGGGCGACGTCTGTCTGCAGGTGATCGAGACGCCGGGGCATACGCCGGGCGGCATCGTCCTGTTCGCCGCGACCGAGCAGGGGAACATCGCCTTTGTGGGCGACACGCTTTTCCCGGGCAGCCACGGTCGTACCGATCTTTCCGGCGGTGACGAGGCGGCGATTATGCGCTCGCTCTCCAAACTTGCCAAGACGCTTCCGCCCGATACCGTTTGCTTGACGGGCCATGGCGATTCGACCACGATGGCGCGCGAACTTATGCAGAACCCGTTTATGCAGATGTAGGCTCGAAGCCGTCTTTCGAACCACGAAGACCGCTCAATCGTCAAGCTATTTTCCCCAGTGGGTCGATTCTGTGGGGCAAACGGTCAAAATTTGTCCAATCGGATGGTATTCGTGAACAAACGAACGTTTATGCTCGGGTATGTCGTGGTAAAATCTCAGGCGTTATCGGAGCAACCTTACAGGAGGTTTCTTTTATGCTCGTCAACGCAGCAGACATGCTCAAGAAGGCCGAGGCCGGCAAGTACGCTCTCGGTGCCTTCAACACCAACAACCTCGAGTGGACCCTGGCTATTCTCCAGGCCGCCGAGGAGGCCAAGTCTCCGCTGATCCTTCAGTGCACCGCTGGTGCCGCCAAGTGGATGGGCGGTTTCAAGGTCTGCGCCGACATGGTCAAGGCTGCCGTCGAGGCCACGGGCGTTACCGTTCCCGTCGCCCTTCACCTCGATCACGGTTCTTACGAGGACTGCTTCAAGTGCATCGAGGCCGGCTTCACGTCCATCATGTATGACGGCTCTCACGAGGAGACCTTCCAGCTTAACCTCGACCGCACCAAGGAGCTCGTTGAGCTTGCCCACTCCAAGGGCATGTCCATCGAGGCCGAGGTCGGCGGTATCGGCGGCACCGAGGACGGCGTGACCTCCAACGGCGAGCTCGCTGACCCCGCTGAGTGCAAGCAGATTGCTGACCTGGGCGTCGACTTCCTCGCCTGCGGTATCGGCAACATCCACGGCGTGTACCCCGCCGACTGGGCTGGCCTTTCCTTCGAGCGTCTGGGCGAGATCAAGGCCGAGACCGGCGACCTGCCCCTCGTTCTGCATGGTGGCACCGGCATCCCCGAGGATCAGATCAAGAAGGCCATCTCCCTGGGTATCTCCAAGATCAACGTCAACACCGACCTGCAGCTCGTCTTCGCCAAGGGCGTTCGCGAGTACATCGAGGCTGGCAAGGATCAGCAGGGCAAGGGCTTTGACCCCCGCAAGCTCCTCAAGCCTGGTCGCGACAACATCGTTGCCCGCACCAAGGAGCTCATGGAGGAGTTTGGCTCCGTCAACAAGGCGTAAGCGTCGCTAAACTTCCCACCGGAAGCCCCGTCTCCCTACACTGTTTCCTTTGCGCTCACCTGGCTTCGCCAGAAGTCACGCCAAGGAAACAGTTCCGGGAGACGGGGCTTCCTTCGTTTAACGCCGCAGGGTTACTGGGCTGAATTCATTTTTTTGACTACCGTTCGGCGGTGTTGAGGGTTCCTTTATTGGGGCTTTCTTTTTTATCTCGCTACAATGGGCTTCAAGAGTTCTAATGACTTGGAGTTTGGTATGGCTGTTATTAATGTGCTGCCTTCGGATGGGAAGGTTATTGACGAGGGTCCCGTTGGTTGCTCTGTTGATGTTTGCAATGATGACTTCTGTTTTCTAGATATTGGCTTGCCACCCGAGATCCTGCGTTTAAAGGACGCGGGGTATCTTTCGCAGGCTATTGAGGCTTGCGACCGTCTACTTGCCCAAGATCCCGATCCCTCGCTTGCTGCCTGCGTTCGTGCCGAGCGGTATCGCATGCTTGAGACGCCGCTTCATTTTTCGGTGTCGCGCGATCGAGCTATTGCGATGATTCGCGAGGAGTGGCCTGAGTTTACCGAGGAGCAGTTTGACGATCTGATTGACCGTAAGCGTATTGACTGGCGCTTTATCGACGGTGAGCTGTTCGTTCTCGACAACTTCCTCGATTCGCTTCGCGTATATCCCAAAGAGGTCCCCGGCATGCGTCCCGATTCTACGGACGGAATAGCACTGCGCAACGAGATGCTCAAGGAGATGGAGTCGCAAAACGGATTGACTCGCGTTATTACGCTTCAGGCGTCCTTGTCTGTCCCCGGCGCTCTAGAGGGGGAGACCGTTTGCGCTTGGCTTCCCGTCGCGGCTGCCTGCCGTCAGCAGTCTCGGGTCGAGATTCTCGACATGACGCCGGAGGGTACTGTTGCTCCCGCGAACGCTTCGGCGCGTACCGCCTCGTGGTCTTCTTCGAGTGAGCGCTCATTCTCGGTGACCTATCGTTATCACATCGATGCCGCTTATCGCGATATCTATGGGGGTGCGCTTCCGGCGCATCCGTGTATGGACGCGCCGCTGTCCGAGGATATTTCCGAGGACCGTCCGCACATTGCATTCACGCCGTATCTGCAGCAGCTGACGGCCGGTGTTGCTGACGGACTCGAGGATCCGCTCGATCGCGCTCGTGCTATCTATGATTACCTGACACAGCATATCGACTATCGCTATCAGCCACCGTACCTGCTTTTGGGATCTATTGCCGACGACTGTGCGCATTCGCTCCGCGGCGATTGCGGCGTTATGGCGCTCACGTTTATCACCATGTGCCGCATCGCGGGGGTGCCTGCCCGTTGGCAGAGCGGCCTGTATGTTGCGCCCGATTCGGTGGGGCCGCACGATTGGGCTGAGTTCTATACGCCACAGACCGGTTGGCTTAACGCCGACGTATCGTTTGGTTCCTCGGCACGCAGGATGGGGGAGGAGTGGCGTCGTCGTCGCTACTTTGGCAATCTCGACCCGTGGCGTATGGTGGCCAACAATCGATTCCAGGC